>NZ_RZSW01000111.1:0-13974 GCF_003997375.1 Mesorhizobium sp. M5C.F.Ca.IN.020.29.1.1
ATCCAGGTGTTCGGCAACAATGCCGCACTGACCTTCGCCGGCAGCCAGGGCCATTTCGAGCTCAACGTCTATAACCCGCTGATGGCCTATAATTTCCTGCAATCGGTGCAGCTGCTCGCCGACGCCTCCATCTCGTTCACCGACAATTGCGTCGCGGGTATTGAGGCGCGGGAAGAGAACATCAAGGCCGCACTCGACCGCTCGCTGATGCTGGTGACGGCGCTGGCGCCGACCATCGGCTACGACAACGCCGCCAAAATCGCCAAGACCGCGCACAAGAAGGGCACAACCTTGCGCGAGGAAGCGCTGGCCACCGGGTTGGTCAGCGAGGCCGACTACGACCGCCTGGTGCGCCCGGAGGACATGACGCATCCGGGATGATTTTGAGCTGATCGCAAAAACGTTACTGCTGTGAACAATCTGTAACCAAATCTGCATCTTTGGTGAACAGTCGGCCTGCTCTATGTGGATGGGTAACGCAACCCTTCCGGAGAGAGCCCATCATGTCCACCAATACATCCGTTGCCGGTTCCGGCACCGTTTCCAACGCCTCGGCCACCATCCTGCTTGGCCGCGTTCTGCTTTCAGTCATTTTCGTGCTTTCCGGTTTCGGCAAGCTCACTGCGATCGCCGGCACCGCCGGTTACTTCGGCAGCATGGGCCTGCCGATGCCGACCGTAACGGCGATTGTCGTCGGCCTGATCGAGCTGCTTGGCGGTCTCGCCATCCTCATCGGCTTTCAGACCCGGATCACCGCCTGGGTGCTGGCAATCTTCACCGTCGCCACGGGACTGGTCGCCCACACCGGCTGGGCCGATCAGATGCAGATGATCAGCTTCATGAAGAACCTGGCGATTGCCGGCGGCTTCCTCGTGCTGGCTTCCTCAGGCGCCGGCGCCTATTCGGTCGACGCCAAGCGCGGCTGACGCAGGCTAATAACTAGTGCAGCAAGGGCGCGGAATTTTTCGCGCCCTTTTTCGTTGTCGATCTAACGACCTTCGATTGGCCGGGCCGAGTGGCCTGGCTCGAATTTCTGCTAAGATCGAGACGTCGGGGTGAGCCAACCGGCTGGCCGACCTCGGAGGTGACCAAATGCCCCGCAATGCGCTGCTACTGCTTTCCCGACTGCTGCTCGCCGCGCTATTCGTTCCGTCCGGCTTTCACGCGCTTAGCGACATCGCCGGCACATCGGGCTATTTCGCCGGCCTCGGCCTACCGCTGCCGACGCTTGCTGCCTGGGGCACTGGGCTGTTCGAACTGATCGCCGGGCTGCTCATCCTCGTCGGCTTCAAGACACCTGTCTTTGCGCTTCTGCTTGCCGCCTTCTGCATCGCGGCAGGCTTCATCGGCCATTATGGCCAGGGCAGCGACGACCCGACGCTCGCCTTCATGCACCAGCAGATGCTGATGAAGGACATCGCCCTATCAGGCGGCTTTCTGGCGCTGGCGATGGCCGGTGCCGGCGCGTGGTCGGTCGATGGGCGGATACTTCGGATCGGCCCTGAAACGACTTGACCGGCACAAGCTGTTTGTCTGAGCCAGATTACTTGGCTGGCATATCGGGGCCGCCCTCGACCGCCAGCACCAGCCGGCGGTTGGTGACCCTCGCCAGCTGTGCCAGCCGGCCGGCCGGCCGCTCGCCGTAAAGGTCGGCCAGCGACGCCGGCAGCACCAGCGCAAGCACGCCATTGCCGCGGCTCTCCCATTTCAACCGCGGCATGACGCCCGGCATCGCCGCCGTCAGCAGATAGACGACGCGCATCACGGCGGCCAGCACGCGGGCGCGCTCGATATAGCGTGGCGTCGTCAGTGCTTTGATTTCCGGCGCGATCGATTCGTTGAAGATGCCCTCATGACGGTAGGCGTTGGCCAGCGCCAGGAAGGCGCGGCCGGGATGGTCGACGCCGATGAAGGAAGCGTGGGCAATGATGTTGAGCGATTGCTTGCCGCGATATTCGGGATGTGCGCGCCAGCCGATGTCGGCAAGCAGACAGGCGGCCTGGCGATAACGCGCCTCGTCGACCGTCTCCTCGATGCCGAAGGCGGCGAAGGTCTTGCCTGTCCACTCGACAAGCTCATGCGCGTGGGTGACCGAGCGCGAACGCAGCCGGGCGAGTTCCTCCGAGGCCGAGATCAGCGGATCTGCCGTCTGCTCGGCTTTGTCGAGCAGCGAATAGAGGAAGCCCTCGCGCACGCCCAGGGCCGAGACGATGATCTTGGACGGCTGCATCGCCGCCATGATCTCCTGCAGCACGATGGCG
This sequence comes from Mesorhizobium sp. M5C.F.Ca.IN.020.29.1.1, assembly GCF_003997375.1. Classification (NCBI taxonomy): domain Bacteria; kingdom Pseudomonadati; phylum Pseudomonadota; class Alphaproteobacteria; order Hyphomicrobiales; family Phyllobacteriaceae; genus Mesorhizobium; species Mesorhizobium sp. M5C.F.Ca.IN.020.29.1.1. Next base: position 2,262 of record NZ_RZSW01000111.1, read on the forward strand.
CCATAGGGCAGCAGCGAGCGGCGGTTCTTTGAGACGCCCTCGATACCCCTTACCTTCTCGATCTCGCCCTTGGCGACCTGCTTGAGGAAGTTCGTAGCGCTGTCGATGCCGATCTCGTAATGGTGCATGACGCTCAGCGGATAGCTGGTCATTTCCATGTACAGCCGCGCGAGGTTTCGCCAGGTGCCGCCGACCGCATAGAACGGCCTGCCCTGCCCGCCTTTCAGCAGCTTTGCCCGTGCCAGTTCGTCGCGCGCTATCTTTGCCGCCTGGGCCAGTGAGTTCTTGGCCATGTCCTGCAGACGCAGGCCGCCCAGCGGCAGCGTGATGCCGTCGCCGATTGCCTCGCCATCGACGTCGACCAGTTCGAGGCTGCCGCCGCCGAGGTCGCCGGCGATGCCGTTGGCCGGGTGGAAGCCGGAAATGACGCCAAGCGCGGAATAGTGGGCTTCCTGGCGCCCGCTCAGCACCTGGACCTCGGTCTTGAGTACATCTTCGGCGCGGTGGATGAAATCGGGACCGTTGACCGCCTCGCGGGCGGCGGCGGTCGCGAGCACATACATTTGCTCGGCGCCGACCTGCTCGGACAGCGCGCGGAAACGCCGAAACTCCTCCATCGAGCGGGTCACCGCCTCGGGATCGAGCTTTCCGGTCGAAACGATGCCGCGACCGAGGCCGGCCAGCATCTTTTCGTTGAACAGCGCGGTCGGCGAGCGCGCCAGCCCCTCATAGACGACAAGACGGATCGAGTTCGACCCGATGTCGATGATGGACAGCGGTCGGCGGTCCTGAAGCCGGCCCTGGGACGTTGAAATCATCAGCCGGTCGCTGTGGCGTTTTTCTTGCGGCGCTTGAACTGCGCGATGCGCTTGGGCGCATGCGATTTCAGCGCATCACCGCGTCCGGAAAGGCTCGGATTGGTCATGAAATATTCCTGCGCGTTGAACGGTTCCTCGCCCTCCTCAAGCGTGGCGCGCCGGGAGGTTCCGTCAGCCAATACGTCGAAACTTTGCTGGTTGTCCATGATGTTGCCCAGCATGATCTGGCCGAGGACTTGTTCATGCACCGTTGGATTGGTGATCGGCACCATGGTTTCGACGCGACGGTCGAGATTGCGCGGCATCAAATCGGCCGATGAGATGTAGACGACCGCCCCGTCCGACGGCAGTCCGTGGCCGTTGCCGAAACAATAGATGCGGCTGTGTTCGAGGAAGCGGCCGACGATCGACTTGACCCTTATGTTTTCCGACAGGCCCGGCACCTGGGGCCTCAGACAGCAGATGCCGCGCACGACAAGATCGATCTCGACGCCGGCGCGGCTGGCGTCATAAAGCGCGTCGATGATGATCGGATCCACCAGCGCATTCATCTTCATCCAGATGCGGGCCGGCCGGCCTTCCAGCGCATGGGTAATCTCGTCTGAAATATGCTTGAGAATCCGGCTTCTCAGCGTGAAGGGTGAGATAGCCAGCCGCATCTCATCGGTCGGCTCGGCGTAGCCGGTGATGAAATTGAACAGCTGGGCGACGTCGCGGGCGATCGTCGGAGCGGTGGTGAAGAAGGACAGGTCGGTGTAGATGCGCGCGGTGACGGGATGGTAGTTGCCGGTGCCGAGATGCACATAGTTGCGCAGCTTGCCGTCCTCGCGCCGCACCACCAGCGACATTTTCGCGTGTGTCTTCAATTCGAGGAAGCCGAACACGACCTGAACGCCGGCGCGCTCGAGGTCGCGCGCCCAGCGGATGTTGGCTTCCTCGTCGAAACGCGCCTTGAGCTCGACCAGCGCGGTAACCGACTTGCCGGCCTCCGCCGCGTCGACCAAAGCGCGCACGATCGGGCTGTCGTTCGAGGTTCGATAGAGCGTCTGCTTGATCGCCACGACTTCCGGGTCGGCCATCGCCTGGCGCAGGAACTGCACCACAACGTCGAAGGATTCGTAGGGGTGATGAACGATGATGTCCTTCTCGCGGATGGCGGCGAAACAGTCGCCGCCATGCTCGCGGATGCGCTCGGGAAAGCGCGGATTATAGGGCGTGAATTTGAGGTCGTCGCGGGCGATGGCGACGATCTCGGAAATTTGGCTGAGCGCCAGCGGACCGGTGAGCACACTGATGCGGCTCGACGAGACGCCAAGCTCGCCGGCGACGAACTCGCGCAGTTCGGCCGGCATCAGCTTATCGAATTCGATGCGGATGACCGAGCCACGGCGGCGCCGCTTCAGCGCCGTCTCGAACAGGCGCACGAGATCCTCGGACTCCTCCTCGACCTCGATGTCACTGTCGCGGATGATGCGGAACGTGCCGGAGCCCTTGACTTCGTAGCCGGGGAACAGCTTGCCGATATAGAGGCCGACCGCTTCTTCCAGCGGAATGAAGCGGACATGACGCTTGCGGTCGGGCAAGCGAATGAAGCGTTTCAGCGCCACCGGCAGACGCAACAGCGCGCTCATCTCCTCGCCATTCCTGCGATGGCGCAATTGCAGGGCCATCGAGAAGCCGAGATTGGGAATGAACGGGAATGGATGCGCCGGGTCGATCGACAGCGGTGTGAGCACCGGAAACACCTGCTCCTGGAAATGATCCTCGAGCCAGGCCTTCTCGTCCTTGGTCAGCCCATCGCGGCTGATGCTCTCGATGCCTTCCTTGTCGAGCAGCAGCATCAGCGCGGAAAGGCTTTTCTGCTGGTCCTCCTGCAGACGCTCGACTTCGCGCAGCAACTGTTCCAGCTGTTGTTCGGGGGTGCGACCGTCCGGGCTCTTCAGCGTGATGCCTTCGCGAACCTGGCCGGCGAGACCGGCGACGCGGACCATGAAGAACTCGTCGAGATTGGCGGCCGAAATCGACAGGAAGCGGACACGCTCGAGCAGCGGATGATTGGCGTTCAGCGATTCCTCGAGGACGCGGCGGTTGAATTGCAGCCAGGAAAACTCGCGGTTCACGAAGCGGTCCGGGTTGCCGCCCTCGGGGCTCGCCACCTCGACAGTGGTGAATTCGCTCTGCACCGGCTTTAGTTCGTTCATGGTTCCTGCTCGTTTCGCACCCGCTGGCCAGAGCATCGCGCGTCTTTCCGGACGCGCAAAGGACGCTCTACCACTCTTAAGCTAGGCATGATCCCCAGCGAAACCGAATTCGGTTTTCGGGGCCATGCCTTAACCGGCTTAGCTTATCCTGTGACAGGCTTTTACGACAGTTTGATTTCATCGATCTTGCAAAGAGACAGCTTATGATCCAGATGCAATCAGGCTACAGCGCGGCGCGCCCTTGGACGCGCAAAGGACGCGGTGGAATTTTGATTTGCGCATGATCCGGGGTCATGCGGCACATGTAGGAGACGACGATGGCAGGCGGTTCCATTCCCCATTTCCAGAACGATGCGGGCTATGCGGCGATCGACATCGGCGTCAAGGAATTCATGTGCACCGGCGCCAACCCGCCTTTCGACCACCCGCATGTGTTTCTCGACATGGGCGACGACAATGAAAAGGTCTGCCCCTATTGCTCGACGCTTTATCGCTATTCGCCAAAGCTGAAGGCGACGGAAACGCAGCCTGCCGGATGCCTCTATATCGACCAGGCCGCCTGACGCGCACGCCATCCCCATGGACGACACCCGGTCCCGGCAGGTCGTTATCGCCGGAGCCGGCGTCGCCGGACTGACCGCCGCGCTGGCATTTTCCGAACAGGGCTATCTGGTGCGGCTGTTCGAACAGGCGCCGCGCCTCGAAGCGGCCGGCGCCGGGATCCAGCTGTCACCCAACGCAACGCGCATCCTTCGCCAGCTCGGCGTGCTCGACCGGCTGTTGCCGGCGGCGGTGCGGCCGGAGGCGGTCGTGCTCAGGGACGCCGCCACACTGCGCGAGCTGGCGCGGGTGCCGCTTGGCGAAGAAGCCGAAAGGCGCTGGCACGCGCCCTATCTCGTCGCTCATCGGGCCGATCTGCAAGACGCGCTCATGGCGCGCCTTGCCGAACAGCCGGACATCAGTCTCGTCACCGGCGCGCGCGTCGGCGGCATCGCCGCAGGACCGCGCCATACCACGGCAACAGTCGAGATTGCCGGCACGACGGTCGAAGCCGACGGCTTTCTGCTGATCGGCGCCGACGGCGTGTGGTCGGCTATCCGTGCTCTTGGCGGGTTTGCGGCCAAAAGCCGGTTTTCGGGCGAGCTTGCCTGGCGCGCTACGATCAGTGCAGACAGTGTCGCGGGAGAAGCGCTTGCGGCGGTCGGCGCCGCCAATTGCGTGACCGCCTTCCTGCATCCCGGTTTTCACCTCGTCGCCTATCCGGTCAGCAACGGCACGGCGTTCAACCTGGCCGCCTTCACCAGGGGCGAGATCATCGCCGAGGGCTGGTCGGGTTACGCCGACCCCAACATCCTCGTCGGCGCGATGCGTGGCACCGCGGCAGCACTGGCCCGGCTTGCCGAGGATGCCGGCCCGTGGACCGCATGGCCGATCCATACGGTCGACCAGGCACAGCCATGGACAACGCCCGCCGGCATCGCGCTGATCGGCGACGCCGCGCATGCGATGACGCCGTTTGCGGCGCAAGGCGCGGCGATGGCGATCGAGGATGCCGCAACCCTTGCCGGTTTTGTCGCCGCCTCGCCTGCCGATCCCTGGAGCGCCCTTGCCGCCTGGGAAAAGGTGCGGCGCCCGCGCATCGCCAAGGTCGCCCGCCGCGGTGCTGTCAACCGTCTCGCCTGGCACGCTTCCGGGCCGGTGGCGGTCGCGCGCAACCTGTTTCTGAGATTGCGCTCTCCGGAAAGGCTCGCCGCCGATCTCGATTGGCTTTATGGCTGGCAGGTACCGGAAACCGTCGGACACTAGTGCCAAGCATCAATTATAAATCCGCATCGACAGGTCGAGCGAGGCCGGCAGCGGATTCCACCAGCCTGTCCGCAGGCCGGCGATACGCAGAGCCGCCGCTGTCCAGGTGTTGCAGCCAACCAGCGCGTTGAAATGGCCGTTGGCTTCGTAGAAGCGGTCGAACTGGAATAGGCGGCATTCTCGACTGGGATGGGACCGTTCGGCCCTTGCTGGAAACTGGCGGTGATGAAGTCGAGCAGCGCCGCAAAACGCTCCTCGCTGATGTCGAAGCCGGCGACGTCGGGGTGCGGCTCGACGTTGCCGGCGACATCGATATGCATCACCGATGCGTCCAGTGTCAGCGCCTTCATCACCGGCACCGCCTTTAGTTCCGACCAGGTCGGCGTCTCCAGATAGAAGGCGCGGCCTCCCCAGCCGAAGACGATGTAGCGGACCCCAGCCATGTCGTCCGGAATGCCGCCATCGACCAGGAAATGGAAGCGCTTGCGCACGTCGTCATCGACCGGGACGGCGATATCGGTGTGGATCAGATTTTTCAGCACCAGGATGTGCCTGGTGGCTACGGGATCGGCGGCGGCCGGCGGCAAGAGCGGCCGTGGAATGAACGTGCCCAAAACCACGGCAAGCACGTTTGCCACCACCAGAATGGCGAAAAAACGCCCAAGCTTTTTCACGAGGGACGGCTTTTTCATGAGGGACGGCCTCGCAATCGGGGCGCAATCGCCGGCTGACGGCCCAGACGCAAAAGAGCCCGGCAGGATTTCGGCCGGGCTCTTTTGATTCGCGTGAGAGCGATCAGTGCAGGATCTGCGACAGGAACAGTTTTGTGCGCTCGTGGCGCGGATTGTCGAAGAACTCGGCCGGCGTGTTCTGCTCGACGATCTGGCCCTGATCCATGAAGATCACCCGGTTGGCGACCTTGCGGGCAAAGCCCATCTCGTGGGTGACGCAGAGCATGGTCATGCCCTCTTCGGCGAGGCCGACCATTGTCTCCAGCACTTCCTTGATCATTTCGGGATCGAGCGCAGAGGTCGGCTCGTCGAACAGCATGATGCGCGGATTCATGCATAACGAGCGGGCGATGGCGACACGCTGCTGCTGGCCGCCGGAAAGCTGGCCGGGATATTTGTTGGCCTGTTCCGGGATCTTGACGCGCGTGAGGAAGTGCATGGCGATTTCCTCGGCCTGCTTCTTCGGCGTCTTGCGCACCCAGATCGGCGCCAGCGTGCAGTTTTCCAGGATGGTCAAATGCGGGAACAGGTTGAAGTGCTGGAAAACCATGCCGACCTCGCGGCGCACTTCGTCGATCTTCTTGAGGTCGTTGGTCAATTCCTTGCCATCGACGATGATCTTGCCCTTCTGGTGCTCTTCCAGCCGGTTGATGCAGCGGATCATCGTCGATTTGCCGGAGCCAGAAGGGCCGCAAATGACGATGCGCTCGCCGCGCATCACCTTCAGATTGATATCCTTCAGCACGTGGAATTCGCCGTACCATTTGTGCATAGCGATGATGTCGATGGCGACGTCAGTGGTGGATACCTGCATCTTGGCGGCATTGACCTTGATCTCTTCCGCGCTGACTGCATTTTCTGTGGCCATGGAAGGTCCCCTTTTTTGTTCTTAGCGTTTGTAGCTGGTATCGAGCCGGCGTTCCGTGAACATCGAATAACGCGACATGCCGAAACAAAACATCCAGAAGACGAAGGCAGCGAACACCAGGCCGGACCTGGCCGTCTGCGGCGTTGCCCAGTTGGCGTCGGAAAAATTCTGTTTGACGACGCCGAGCAGGTCGAACATCGAGATGATTGAGACCAGGCTGGTGTCCTTGAACATGCCGATGAAGGTATTGACGATGCCGGGAATGACCAGCTTCAGCGCCTGCGGCAGCACGATCAGGCCCATCTTCTGCCAGTAGCCGAGGCCGAGCGAATCCGCACCCTCATACTGGCCCTTGGGGATCGCCTGCAGGCCGCCGCGCACCACTTCGGCCATATAGGCAGCGGCAAACAGCGAGACACCGATCAGCGCCCTCAGGAACTTGTCGAAGGTGACGCCGGCCGGCAGGAACAGCGGCAGCATGACGCTGGCCATGAACAGGACGGTGATCAGCGGGATGCCGCGCACCGTCTCGATGAAGATGACGCACAGCATCTTGACGATCGGCATCTTCGATCGCCGCCCCAGCGCCAGCACAATGCCGATCGGCAGCGACACGGCAATGCCGACGAAGGACAGGGTGAGCGTCACCAGAAGCCCGCCCCATAGCGGGGTTTCGACATGCGGCAGGCCGAACACGCCGCCAACCAGCAGGATGAAAGCAACGATCGGCAGGGCCCCGAAGAACAAAATTGCGTTCAGACCCTTGCGAGGCACCTTCGGGATGAGCAGCGGCACCAGAAGCGCCACGAACAGGATGGCGACCAGGATCGGCCGCCAGCGCTCATCGATCGGATAGCGGCCGAACATGAACTGGCCGAATTTGGCGTTGACGAAGGCCCAGCAGGCGCCCGACCAACCATCCGGCTGGATGCCGCCCTGCGCCACCGTGGCGCAGAACGTACGGTCGGTGCCGGTCCATTGGGCGTTGATGAAAGCCCAGCTGATCAGTTGCGGCAGGATCATCGCGACCAGCACGATGCCGATGATGGTCAGGATCGTGTCGCCGGTCGAAGCAATCAGGTTTTTGCGTATCCAGGCGCCCAGACCGCGCTCACTTGCTGGCGCCGACTGTGCCAGCGCCATTTCGACGCGGACGAAGGAAAGGTCGTGCTCCTGCATGTCGCTACCTCTCCACCAGCGCCATTCTGGCGTTGACCACGTTCATGATCGCCGACGTCAACAGGCTGAGCGCGAGATAGACCACCATCATGATCAGCACGCACTCGATCGCCTGGCCGGTCTGGTTCAGCACCGTGCCGGTCGTCGCCGTCAGGTCCGGGTAGCCGATGGCGATGGCCAGCGACGAGTTCTTGGTCAGGTTCAGATACTGGCTGGTCAGCGGCGGAATGACGATGCGCATGGCTTGCGGAATGACGACAAGCCGCAGAATCGATCCCGGCCGCAGCCCGAGGGCACCGGCTGCCTCGGTCTGCCCCTTACTGACGCCCATGATGCCGGCCCGCACGATTTCGGCGATGAAGGCGGCCGTATAGAAGGACAGCGCCAAATAGAGCGACAGGAACTCCGGCTTGACCTGAAAGCCGCCGGTCAGGTTGAAGGTCGATTGCTTTGGATAATCAAAGCTCAGCGGGAAGCCGCTCAGCGCATAGGCCAGCAACGGCAAGCCGATGATCAAAGCCGCCGATGTCCAGAACACAGGGAATTGCTGGCCGGTCGCCATCTGCCGCTGACGCGCCTTGCGGGCGACGAACCACGCCATGGCGATGCCGAGAAGCAGAGCGACCAGGATCAGCCAGGAGCCTTCGCCCCACATGGCGCGCGGAAAATAAAAGCCACGTTGGTTGAGAAAGGAGCTGAACGGCAAATTGATGCTCTCGCGCGGCGGCGGCAGCACCGAAAGCACGCCTGAATACCAGAAGAAGATGACCAGCAGCGGCGGGATGTTGCGGAAGACCTCGACATAGACCGTGCAGATCTTGCGGATCAGCCAATTGTGCGAAAGTCGGCCGACGCCGAGGATAAAGCCGATTATGGTCGCGGTGATGATGCCGGAGACGGCAACGATGAGCGTGTTGATGAAGCCGACCAGAATGGCGCGTCCATAGGTGGAATCCGACGAGTAGGCGATGGCGCTGTCACTAATGTCGAAGCCGGCGCGGCCCCTGAGGAAACCGAAGCCTGATGCAATGCGCAGGCGCGTCAGATTGTCGATGGTGTTTTGGACGATCCACCAAACCAACGCCACCAGCACGATGACGACCACCGCCTGGAAGAATATGCCGCGGACCTTCGGATCGTTGATGAAGGAGCTGCGGCTTGGCTCCTCGCGAAGAATTTCCTGCGATGCCATTCGACCATCCCCTGGAAAGAGAAACCGGAAGGCAGAAAGCTGCCTTCCGGATCACATTTCGATCAGCGGATCGGCGGAGCGTATTGTAGGCCGCCCTTGGTCCACAATGCGTTGATGCCGCGCGCGATCTTGAGCGGGCTGCCCGAACCGACATTGCGTTCGAACATTTCGCCATAGTTGCCGACAGCTTTGACGATGTTGACCACCCAGTCATTGGAGACACCGAGATCGGTGCCGATCTTGGTGTCGGGCTCAGTTCCGAGCACGCGCTTGATCTCCGGGTTGTCCGAGTTCTTCATCTCGTCGACATTGGCCTTGGTGATGCCGAGTTCCTCGGCCTGCAGCAACGCGAAATAAGTCCACTTGACGATGTGGTACCACTGGTCGTCACCCTGACGCACGGCCGGTCCAAGCGGTTCTTTCGAGATGATCTCGGGCAGCACAACGTGGTCGGCCGGGGCGCCAAGCGTCAGGCGGATACCGTAGAGACCCGACTGGTCGGTGGTGTAGACATCGCAGCGGCCGGCGTCGTAGGCGGCGTTGACCTCTTCCAGCTTTTCGAAGACGACCGGGTTGTACTCCATCTTGTTCGACTTGAAGTAGTCGGCGAGGTTGAGCTCGGTCGTGGTCCCGCTCTGCACGCAGACCGCCGCGCCGGAAAGCTGCAGCGCGGAATTCACGCCCGGCAGCTTCTTGGCGTTGATCATGAAGCCCTGGCCGTCATAATAGGTCACGCCAATGAAGTTCAGGCCGAGTGCGGTATCGCGGTTGATGGTCCAGGTGGTGTTGCGCGACAGGATGTCGATCTCGCCTGACTGCAGCGCGGTGAAGCGTTCCTTGGCGCTGAGCGGCGTGAATTTGACCTTGGTGCCATCGCCGAAAACGGCGGCCGCGACAGCGCGGCAGAAATCCGCATCGATGCCTTGCCAGTCGCCCTTGTCGTCCGGCGCCGAGAAGCCGGCCAGACCGGTCGAGACGCCGCATTGGATGAAGCCCTTGGCCTTGACGTCGTCGAGCGTGGCCGCCGACGCCGCCGAAGCCACCAACCCAAGCGCGGCGGCGCCCAGAATGCCGATTGCAATGTGTTTCATAACCCACAGACCCTTTTCTGTTTTTTTCAGGCGAACCTGACTTTTTCCGTGTGAACGCAGCTTCCGGTTCCGGCCCATTCCCGGAACCCCGCATCGCAACCGACGCGCCGCCTCCCATTCACGAACTGCATCGAAGGCGATTATTTCAGTGAGGTCAAGGGAAATGACCTAAACCGAAAGAGTTTGAAAACCAATTGCCGCAAATGCCTGAATTGCAGACAAACGCGCCTGGAAATTAGCCAGCCGTGCGAACAAAGCCGGCAAAGCCCGGTCAACGCAAATCGGGGGCTGGGCCGGCAAAACCCGTCGCTCGGATTTACGGCCCATGACTGACTTGTCGTGCGATGAATTGGCATATCCAAAGCCCGCCGGCTGGCGGGTGGCGAACGGTTGCGCGGCCAATGCCGCCGCACTATGGCTAGCGCTTCATCAGAGGCGAAGCGCAATGGCAAAAGACGGCAACGAAATGGGCATCAACACGCGGCTTGCCCATTCGGGCAACAATCCGCACGACTATTTCGGCTTCGTCAATCCGCCGGTCGTGCATGCCTCGACCGTGCTCTATCCCAACGCGGCGACGATGGCGGCACGCAGCCAGAAATACACCTACGGCACGCGCGGCACGCCGACCACCGACGCGCTTGCCGGCGCGATCGACGCGCTCGAAGGCTCGGCCGGCACGATCCTGGTGCCCTCGGGCCTGGCGGCGGTGACGGTCCCGCTGCTCGCCTTCCTGTCGGCGGGCGACCATGTCCTGATCGTCGATTCAGTCTATCACCCGACCCGCAATTTCGCCGACACGATGCTGAAACGGCTGGGCGTCGAGGTTGAGTACTACGATCCGCATGTCGGTGCCAGTATAGCGGCGCTGATCAAGCCCAACACCAGGGTCGTGTTCACCGAATCGCCGGCCTCCAACACGTTCGAGGTGCAGGACATACCGGCCATCGCCAGCGCGGCACACGCGGCAGGCGCGATCGTCATGATGGATAACACCTGGGCGACGCCGCTCTACTTCCGCCCGCTCGACCACGGCGTCGACATCTCGATTCATGCGGCGACGAAATACCCGGCTGGCCATTCCGATGTGCTGCTCGGCACCGCGTCGGCCAACAAGGCCTGCTGGAAACAGCTTTGCGAGACGTTCTACACGATGGGCTGCTGCGCTGGGCCGGACGATGTCTATCAGGTGCTGCGCGGCCTGCGCACCATGGGTGTGCGCCTCGACCACCATCAGCGCAGCGCACTGGCCATCGCCGGCTGGCTGGAGGGCCAGCCGGGCGTGGCGCGCGTGCTGCATCCAGCGCTTGCCAGCCACCCCGATCACGCTCTCTGGAAGCGCGACTTCTGCGGCTCGAGCGGCATTTTTTCGATCGTCCTTGCTGGCGGCGGCCAGAAACAGCAGCATGCCTTCCTCGACGCGCTCAGGATATTCGGCCTTGGCTATTCCTGGGGCGGCTATGAGAGCCTTGCCGTGCCGGTCTTCCTCGGCGACCGCGTCGTCGCCAAGGGCCCTTATGACGGCCCGCTCATCCGCTTGCAGATCGGACTTGAAGACGTCGACGACCTGAAAGCCGATCTGGCGCGCGGCCTCGCTGCGGCGGCGGCTGCTTGAGCGACGGCAGGGTCTTCCAACAGGCGCATCCTCGGCCTGATCATCTGCTGGCCGCAACGGCGCGCGCAAGCTGCAGACAAGCTGCTGGTCGAAGCGGTAGCGTAGTCGGGCCGCCGGGAAAAATGTTCGGGAACCTTTTCTCGGTTAGCCCGTCCAATGTTTCGATCGGAGGATTTGCTTTCGGTCAGGAGATTGGCTCGCGATGAGGAAAC
>NZ_RZSW01001120.1:0-708 GCF_003997375.1 Mesorhizobium sp. M5C.F.Ca.IN.020.29.1.1
GGACGAGCCGGTGGCGCGTGAAGCTCGGAATGATGCGCCCGCCGATGAGCGAGATGAGGATGATCGCCGCGGCGATGCCGAGCCTGCGGCTGATGTCCGATGTGCCTTGAAGATGCGCCTCCACATGGAACGCGCCATTGGCGCAGGCGAGAACGGCCAGCGGCAGCAACACTTTGAGATTGCGCCAGTTCCTTCCCACGACGATTTCGCGGGCCGCCGCAGCCGTGACCGCAAGCAGAAAAGCCACGTCGATGACAGCGGCTGCTTCCCAGCCGATATTCGCCGAGAAGAAGACGGCGGCGCGCCCGGCAATCCAGAGGATAACCAGTGCCAGCAATGGTGGACCTTGCACGGGCAGCCTGCCGGTCCAGTTCGGGATGGCGGTCAGCAGGAACCCGGTAGCGATCGCCGGCAGATAGCCGAACAGCATCTCGTGCACATGCCAGTCGACTGGAACAAACGCGCTGTGAGCATCGAGTTCGCCTGCATACATCGGCAGCCAAAGCATGACGGAGAGCCCGGCATGGAGCGCGCCGAGGAAAAAGAAGGGCCTGAACCCGTAGGAAAGGATCGCGGGCCCGGAGTAGGCCCGCAGACGTGGAATACCCATAGTTGTGTCTCAAGATGAAAAAGGGCCGGATGAACCGCCGCCCTCGGTCGGTCCGACCCAAACTGCCCACATCGGGGCAGGCACGGCTGGATCGGTGT
>NZ_RZSW01001121.1:0-707 GCF_003997375.1 Mesorhizobium sp. M5C.F.Ca.IN.020.29.1.1
TTCCAAGAGCTGCTGGGTCGCCGGCTATTCGTTTGGCGCCTGGATCGGCATGCAGCTTCTGATGCGCCGGCCGGAGATCGAAGGCTTCATCTCGATCGCGCCGCAGCCCAACACCTATGATTTCTCGTTCCTGGCCCCCTGCCCGTCGTCCGGCCTCATCATCCATGGCGACGCCGACAAGGTCGCGCCGCCAAAGGACGTGCAGGGGTTGGTCGACAAATTGCACACGCAAAAGGGCATCACCATCACCCAGAAGACCTTGCCCGGGGCCAACCATTTCTTCTCCAACGACGCGGACCTCCTGCTCCAGGAATGCGCGGACTATCTCGATCGCCGGCTGGCCGGCGAGTTATCCGACCCGCGGCCGAAACGGTTGAGATAACAGCGATGTACCAGCCCCCGCATTTCCAGGAAACGCGGCAAGACGTGCTGCACGGGCTGATCCGGGCGCATCCGCTTGGCCTGCTGATTTCAAATGGAGCCGAGGGGCCGGTCGCGAACGCGATCCCGTTCCTGCTCGACGCCCCCTCCCTGCGCAACGCAGAGGCGCCGCCGAACGGCAGTCTGCGCGCCCATCTGGCGAGAGCCAATCCGCAATGGCGCCTGCTGGCCGACAACCCGGCATCGCCCGTGCTGGTCGTCTTCCAGGGCACCGATGCCTATGTGACGCCGTCCTGGTACGAGACCAAGCGCGAGACCGGGAAGGT
>NZ_RZSW01001122.1:0-702 GCF_003997375.1 Mesorhizobium sp. M5C.F.Ca.IN.020.29.1.1
GCGATATGGTCGCGATCGACGCGGTAGCGCTCGCCTATCACGATACCGCCGGCTTCAGGAAACAGCCGGCCGGCCGACTCCATTCCCATCCAGTCGGTCTCGCCGTGGATCGCCCGCTTTCCCCGGATGCGGCGGGGAGCGGCTGCCGCAAAGGCGGCATTACCCCTGATCGCCACGCGCAGCGCGAACACGCCGCAGATCAGCGCGAGAGTCGCGCCAACCGCCGTCCCCGGATCGGCATAGGAGAGAGCCGTCCTGCCCGTGGGCACGCGATCGGCGAGTGCGATCAGGCGGGCGGTCTCGCGCGTCACGGCGATTGCAATGACGACCGCGGCTGCGCCAGCGACGCTCCAGCCAGCGGCGCGGATCGCATGCGCACCGGCGGCCGCGAAGAGAAAAATCACGCCGGCAAGGCCGGCCGCCGCATAGGGAAGGGCAAGGCCGGCCCGTCCGAGCACGAGGCGTGCGCCCTCGCTTGTTGCAAAGCCGGCAAGCCAGCCCTCGACGCCGGTCATGCCGACGCAGACCGCCAGCATCAGCGCCGCCGGCGCAAGCGCGAGCAGCACCTTATTCATGGTCGCGCCCGAAGGCTTCCGCGCCGATCGCCGTGAGACGCGCCCGCTCTGCCTTGTCCCCATCGATGCGACGATGTCCATCGATTAGCAGTCCCAGCAGCAGCGCGCGCTTGTCATAGCGCAGCCC
>NZ_RZSW01001123.1:0-697 GCF_003997375.1 Mesorhizobium sp. M5C.F.Ca.IN.020.29.1.1
GCCATAGAGCGGATGCGCATTCGGCGCCGGTGGATCGGCCAATGCGAAATCCGCCTTGGCGGAGGCCGCGCCATAGTCGTCGTCGATCTGGTAGTTGAGTTCGAAGGAGCCGTTGACGGCGCGTTTCGGCTCGCCGACGAAGCGGATCTGTGGCGGCTTGTCCGGGATCACCGCGAAGGCCCAGTTGCCGAGTTCGTCATTGCCCGATTGCAGCGTCAGCGTGCCGTTGGTCGTCAGCTTTCCTGTGAACTGGCGCACCGTGGAGGGCGTTGCCGTCGAGGGCGTTGCCGCCGCCGGTTTGGCCGCGTCGGCCTTCTGCCCGGTTGGTTCGATGGTGCTGGCGTTGCCGTTGGCGTCGGCGTAGCTCAGCGTTTCCTCGCCCGAACCGCCGGTGACGCGCAGGGACACATCGCTGCCTTCCGGAACGGTGAAGGTGGACGCAGCCTGCTTGCCATTGTCGGCGAGGGCTGGGTTGGCGAGGGCGGGGGAAGTGAGGAAGACCGGCGGCCTGCCGGTGTAGGCCGGCGGCGTCACCCAGGCGTCGATGCGCGGCGGCACCGCGTCGCACGCCGCGTGGGCACTGAACCCGTCTGCGATGCGGCCGCCCGACGGTCCAAAGGAGAAGGCAAAGGCGGTGACCAACAAAAGCGCCGCCACGGCGCGCAGCCCCCACGGGTCGCGCTCCGGAACCCGGGTG
>NZ_RZSW01001124.1:0-692 GCF_003997375.1 Mesorhizobium sp. M5C.F.Ca.IN.020.29.1.1
CGCCACCGTTGCACAGAGCCTGGATATGGCGGACGCCGCCCACATTGTGCTCAACACCATCCGCCGCCCAGTGATCATGGTCGATGCGGACGGGTTCATCACCTTCGCCAATGCCGATGCCGAGGATTTCTTCCGCTCGAGCGCGACCATGCTCGCCCGCAATACACTACCAAAGCTCATTCCCTTCGGCAGTCCGCTGCTGACGCTTGTCGACCAGGTGCGCGAGCGCCGGGCACCCGTCAACGAATACCGGGTCGACGTATCGTCGCCGCGCCTCGGCATCGAGAAGGTCGTCGATCTATATGTCGCGCCGGTGTCGGAATTCCCGGGCTCCGTCGTGGTGATGTTCCAGGAGCGATCGATGGCCGACAAGATCGACCGGCAGATGACGCACCGCGGTGCGGCACGCTCGGTAACCGGCCTTGCCGCGATGCTCGCCCACGAGATCAAGAACCCGCTATCCGGCATCCGGGGTGCTGCCCAGCTGCTCGAACTGTCGGCTTCCGACGAGGATCGCGCGCTGACCCGGCTGATCACCGACGAGACCGACCGCATCGTCTCGCTGGTCGATCGCATGGAGGTGTTTTCCGACGAGCGGCCCATCGATCGCTATCCGGTCAACATCCATGTCGTACTCGACCATGTGAAGGCGATTGCCAAGAACGGTTTTGCCAAGCGGATCAAGATATTGG
>NZ_RZSW01001125.1:0-691 GCF_003997375.1 Mesorhizobium sp. M5C.F.Ca.IN.020.29.1.1
GCCTCATCAATGGAATGCGTGATGAACATGACGGTCATCCGTTGCTCAAGCCACAAAAGCTCCAGGTCGTGTCGGATTTGCGTGCGGCTGATAGCATCGAGCGCGCCAAATGGCTCGTCCATGAGGAGCATTGATGGCTGATGAACAAGTGCCCGCGCGATCGACACTCGCTGCCGCATGCCGCCCGAGAGCTGGGCCGGATATCGGTCCTGCGCGCCTTTCAGGCCCAACTTCACGAAAAGAGCCTCTGCGTCCTCGCGAAGTGCTTGCCTGTTGAGCCCGCGGATCTGTTGCTGGAGCATGACATTAGCCATTGCCGTCCGAAACTCAAGCAAGAGGTGGTTCTGGAACACGATGCCGACATCCGTGATGGGTCCCGCAAGCGGCCGGTCATCAATCGCGATGATTCCGGTCGATCGCGGAAGCAGTCCTGCGACCATCAGCATCGTGGTGCTTTTTCCGCAACCTGACGGGCCGATCACACTGACGAATTCCCCACGTTCGATGTGAAGATCGAGAGGTCCCACCGCGCGAACCTCTCCACCCGGCACTGGAAAAACCTTTGAAAGTCCGGTCGCGGTGATTGAGGCTCCACTCCTCGCAGGTACATGCGTCGATTGATTGGCAGATTTCAGTTTGACACTGTGCATGAAGGCTTCCCCTGTTGTTGTAGTTTTGATGATCTTATGTC
>NZ_RZSW01001126.1:0-686 GCF_003997375.1 Mesorhizobium sp. M5C.F.Ca.IN.020.29.1.1
GCCCCGAACCTTGTTGGGTCGAAGGCAGCAGGGATGTCTTCCCAGCGAGCACTGTGGCGGCATCCTCTTCGGTCCAGCCTTCCGATTGGCCTTCCGTCAGCCGTGAAAATTCGCGACCCCCCATGAAGCGCGCCGATGGCACCGGATCACCGAGCGCATTCACGTTGACCAGCGTGTCGCGCGCCGGATCGAGCGCGATCTTGTTGCCGCCGACGGCCATCGACACCACCCAGGTGCCGGTCGAGACGACCGAGAAGGGCGGTCTGTCGGACAGGAGATGCGGCAGCAGCGAGGCATTGGAATCATGCAAGCCGCAAAACACCGGCGTCTGCGGATCGAGCCCGGTTCCCTTGGCAAGGGCGGGCAAGATTGGGCCAAGGCGGTCCTTGGCCGGCCGCACCGGCGCCATCAGGCCGCGCCATTGCATCCGGTCGACGAGTGACGAAAAATCTGCTTTCCATGGGCTCCACAGATCGGTGTGGCAGCCGAGCGAGGTCACCTCGTTGGCGGCGACGCCGGTGAGGCGAAAAGCCCAGTATTGCGGATACATCAGGATCGCGGCGGCCTCGGCGAACTCCGCCGGGAAGTTCCTCTGCTGCCAGAAGAACTGCGCGCCGAGATTGAGGCCGACCGGCAGGCGCGGCGTACCCGTCTCGGCAAAGGCCGGACGGATCGCGTCATAGTCC
>NZ_RZSW01001127.1:0-684 GCF_003997375.1 Mesorhizobium sp. M5C.F.Ca.IN.020.29.1.1
TTTGAACTCCTCGTCAAGTTGCTTGATCCGGCGATCTAGTGAGAGAAGTTCATCGACCATGTCGTGAACGAGTTGCCGGCATCCTGGCGGTTTGTTCGGCGGTTCTCGCGCAGCCACAGGTTCAGCTTTGGGCGCCCCTTCGCTGACGATGCCGCGATCGAACAGCACACCGCGCAATTGGTTGATGAGCGCCGTGCGGTGCCGACAGTCGCTCGCGCGCACGGTGCAAAGTCTGCACATTGAGTTGCTCTTCCGACTTGACCGGTACGAAGCGCATGGTCGGTCGTGTCGCCGCTTCGGCGATTGCCTCGGCATCGCGATCATCGTTCTTGTGCGACTTCACGTACGGTTACACATACTCCGGCGGCATCAGCCGGACATCGTATCCGAGCGAGGCAAACTGACGAGCGAGGTGATGAGCGCCGCAGCACGCCTCCATGCCAATGATGCAATTGTCCGGAGCCGCAGCCGAACACCGACGTCGACCTTAGTGCGCCGGTCACAGTTCGCCCGGAGGCGACCATGTAACGACAAACCTCGTCCGATGGGTTAAAGGGTGGCCTCGACACCGATTCACCGAGGTGAGGCAGATCGCGATGCAGGACTCAGCGTTAGGCAAACTTAGGAAGGGTGATGTGACTCTCTGGCCCAACATCGCCGCCGCCGATTTGCGTAGCGCCAAGA
>NZ_RZSW01001128.1:0-684 GCF_003997375.1 Mesorhizobium sp. M5C.F.Ca.IN.020.29.1.1
CGATATTACTTTCTTATTCTCAGGAATAGATTCGTAATCAGTGAATACCTTGTCAATATTACTGAGGGGGTGGAAGCTGAGCAGGTGGTCGTGATCCGGTCCCCAACTGCTTTTCATCAAAGCAGCTGCCCTAACGAAGGAATCACCATGTCCATTCAGGTGGACGAAGTAGATGTTAGGCTGCTTCCACGGGAGCCTATCGGGGATAGCCGGCTCATCGGAGTGGTACCTACTCACGACAATCAGCCTGCCGAGCTTTGCCAACCGAGCGCAGCCGTGAAGGAAGCCGTCCGAATTGCCGGTGGCTTCGAAAACTACGCTGAACACACGGTCATCGGTGCTGTCCAATATCTTAATCCGGCTCGGATAAAGATCCTTTAAAGCGGCCATCTTCGAGTGCGCCTTGTCATAGATCCATATTTCTCCACGTTGTGTCTCAAGGAGATTGAAGACCAGTAACGTGCCGATACCGCCGGTGCCGAGTACAAGCGTGGCTTCGTCAGCTAGCGTGCATTTGGAGATGTCCGCGGCATTAATCGCGACGGATAATGGCTCGACCAATGCCCCTAGATGGCGGGATCTGTATTCTGGCAGTTTAAGAACGTACGAAGCTTCTATATCGATGAAATTCGCATAGCCTCGATTTGAGTACCGATTTATCGTCGCCCTCTCACACAAATGACC
>NZ_RZSW01001129.1:0-682 GCF_003997375.1 Mesorhizobium sp. M5C.F.Ca.IN.020.29.1.1
CTCCAACAAGTATGTCGAGGAGTTGCGGAAGAAAGCCCGCATCGTCGAGCGCTGAAGTCGCCAGAGGCAGAGCTTCCGCTGGCGCTGAGCGTCGGCGATCCATCCGGCGTCGGGCCGGAAATCGCCATTGCCGCCTGGCGAGCGCGCGACAGCGCCGGTGTGCCGCCCTTCTATCTTATCGCCGATCCGGCGTTGATTGCCGCACGGGCGCGCTTGCTCGGCGCCGATGTGCCAATCACGGAGACGATACCAGCCAAAGCGGCGCGCGTCTTTGCACGCGCCCTGCCCGTCGTGCCCCTAGTCGCCCGCTTCGTCGACAGCACTGGCCGGCCAGACCCAGCCAACGCCGCCGGCATCATCGAGGCCATTGACCGCGCTGTTGACGACTGCCTTGGCGGCCGCGCGGCGGCAGTCGTCACCTGCCCGATCGCCAAGAAGCCGCTCTACGATGCCGGCTTCCGTTTCCGCGGCCATACCGAATATCTGGCGCATCTGGCGACACTCCACACCGGCGCAGAAGCGATGCCGGTGATGATGCTTGCCGGCCCCGAGTTGCGCACGGTTCCGGTCACCATCCACATTGCGCTGCGCGAGGTGCCGAAAGCGCTGACCACGGAGTTGGTCGTCGCGGCCGCCCGCATCACCGCCGCCGACCTCGAACATCGCTTCGGCATTGCCAAGC
>NZ_RZSW01000112.1:0-13912 GCF_003997375.1 Mesorhizobium sp. M5C.F.Ca.IN.020.29.1.1
GCTTCCTCCCCGTGGTTCCGGCCAGCGGTTCTGCCGCGGCCTCGCTCTCCCCAGCCCCTCCCGGGAACAGCGCTTTCGCCCATTTACGCACATGCCCCCTTGCCGTCAACAGCGGCTTCTTTCGAAAAAATCCGTTTTGTAGGACAAATAGCAATTGACGTTGGTCGCAAGCCGATATTAGCTAAGCGTCGGAGGAGATTATGCCGATCTCCTGTTCCGGCGCGCCGGCGGAATCGGCGGAGGTTTATCGGTCGAGGATCTGGCAGCGTCCGTACCGCGCTGGTCTGCGGCCGCATCTGGAAATACTTATCGGCCCGGCTTGGCGACACGAGTGCTCGCGAAACGAACCTCTGTCATCGCGCATCCGGGCCGGTCTGTGTGGCGGGCACGCCGTGTCCGTCTGTTTCAAGGGAGGACTGAAATGAGGAAATCACTATTGCTCGCTGCCGTCGCCATGCTGGCGTTGGGCGCCGGGCCGGCTATGGCCAAGAAACAGCTCGTCATCGTGGTGAAGGGGCTCGACAATCCGTTCTTCGAGGCCATCAACCAGGGTTGCCAGAAATGGAACTCGGAAAACGCCAACTCGGAATATGAATGCTTCTACACAGGTCCGGCGTCGACCTCGGACGAGGCCGGCGAAGCCCAGATCGTTCAGGACATGCTGAGCAAGCCAGACACGGTGGCGATGGCCATATCGCCGTCCAACGCGCCGCTGATCGCGCAGACGATCAAAAGCGCCAATCCGTCGATCCCCATCATGACGCTCGACGCCGACCTCAGCAAGGAAGATGCGGCGCTGCGCAAGACCTATCTCGGCACCGACAACTACCTGATGGGCTACAAGATCGGCGAGTATATCAAGAAGGCCAAGCCGGATGGCGGCAAGATCTGCACCATCCAAGGCAATCCGGCGGCCGACAACATCCTGCGCCGCGCTCAGGGCATGCGCGACGCGCTTACAGGCCAGAAGGATCTCCCGGCGCTCGCCGGCGAGGGCGGCTGGACCGAGGTCGCCGGCTGCCCGGTGTTCACCAATGACGACGGCGCCAAGGGCGTGCAGGCGATGACCGATATCCTCGCCGCTAATCCCGATCTCGACGCTTTCGGCATCATGGGCGGCTGGCCGCTGTTCGGTGCGCCGCAGCCCTATCGCGACCTGTTCAAGCCGATGGCCGATAAAATCGCCAAGAACGAGTTCGTCATCGGCGCTGCCGATACGATCGGTGAGGAAGTGGCGATCGCCAAGGAGGGTCTGGTGACCGCGCTGGTCGGCCAGCGGCCGTTCGAGATGGGCTACAAGGCGCCCTCGGTGATGATTGACCTGATCGAAGGCAAGCCGGTCGCCGATCCGGTCTTCACCGGTCTCGACGAGTGCACTAAGGATACGGCCGACACCTGCATCCAGAAGTAGGTTCGCAGTTTCGGGGCGTCCGATCGACGGGCGCCCCGTCACACCGGTTCACGAAAACCTACGAGGTGAGATTGCTGGGGCGAACCGCTCCTGCTTTGCCGCGCCTTGAGTTCAGCATGTGCCGGGGAACATGGATGTCGGACGCAAGATCGAAAAAGCGACTTACCACGGTTAATGCACGGGCCAAGGTCAAGGCACAGGCTGCCCGTCCGCCCGGCGCGCGCCGTACCGATGCGGCGCTGATCCCCGGATCGAGCGTGCATGCGTCGCTGGCCAACGAGATCGGCCTCAGGATCGTTCGCGGCGACTATCCGCCGGGAGCCATCCTGCCCAACGAGGCCAAATGGTCCGAGACTTTCAACGTCAGCCGCTCGGCGGTTCGCGAAGCGATCAAGATGCTGATGGCCAAGAGCCTGCTGGCTTCACGCCCCAAGATCGGCAGCTGGGTCGAGCCGAAGGAGCGCTGGAACCTGCTCGATCGCGACGTGCTGGCCTGGTACGCGACGTCGCCCGACCGCGAAGTGTTCCTCAGAACCGTGCAGGAGTTCCGTCATATTATCGAGCCGGAAGCCAGCGCCTTTGCCGCGATCCGGCGTAGCGACGAGCAGATGGCCGAGATCAGCCAGGCCTGCCGGGAGATGGGCCAAGCGACGACGCTGCAGGAGCGCACCCGCGCCGATACGCGTTTTCATCTCGCCATCCTGCGGGCGTCGGGCAACGACCTCCTGGTACCGCTCGGCGTGCTGATCGAATCCGCGCTCGACCACCTCTTCGTTTTCGTCACCCGCGAAACCAGCGACCAGCCTCGAGCGCAGGCGCTGCATGAGGCGATCGAGAAGAACATCCGGCTCCAGCGGCCGGCTGCAGCCCGCACCGCAGTGCACAGACTGCTCGCCAATACCGACGACGTTATCGGGCGGTCGCGGCGCTAGAACGGTCCTTAAACCTCTTGCCGCTTGCCGTCCTTGCTCGGTGTCAGGTCGACGCCGTTGACCTTGCCGATATGCGTCGCCAGCATCGGCACATATTGATCGGCCGGCCCAGCGGCGAATGCGCCGGCGAATGCGTTCTTAGTGGCATTGCCAAGCGGGTTGGCGATGCCGGCAGCACCCGCCATCGATTCGAGATAGGTGAGGTCCTTGAAGGCGTTGGCGATGGTGAATTTGTGCGCATCGCGGTCGCCTCCCAAGGTCCAGCGCATAAAGGTCTGGTAGAAGCCGCAATCCATGCGGCCGTTGCGGATAACGCTGTCAAAGCGCGGCGGCGAGATGCCGACCTTCTCAGCCAGCGCCAACGCCTCGGAATAGATCGCCGCATAACCCAGCGAAATAAAATTGTTTAGCAGCTTCATGCGGTGGCCATCGCCGGTGTTGCCGATGTGGACGATGCGTCCGGCCCAAGTGTCGAGCACCGGCTTCAGTCGGGCAAAGACCGCGTCGGACGCGCCGACCATGGCGTCGAGCGTGCCTTCCCAGGCCTCCTTCGGCGTGCGGCTGAGCGGGGCATCGACATAGTCGACGCCGAGCGCCTTGAGTTCGGCGGCAAGCGCTACGGTCGAGGTCGGGTCCGAGGTCGAGCAATCAACGACCACCGAACCCTTCTTCAGGCCTTCCTTGAGGCCGCCGGGCCCGCGAATGATGGCTTCGACCTCGCGCGAGCCGGTGACGCAGATGAAGACGATATCGGATGCCACTGCCACGTCGCGCGAGGTCGCGGCTTCCTCCGCACCCCGGCCGAGCAGGTCTTCCGCCGGAGCGCGGTTCTTGCGGCCGAGGAATGTCAGCGAATAGCCCTTATCGACGATGTTCTTCGCGATCCCGTGCCCCATCAAGCCCAGTCCGATGAAGCCGATCTTTTCGCTCGCGGCGGTGGTGTTCATGTCCGTGTAATCCTGTGTTGCGGTCTCGATGACGGCGCTGCACTTTGGCAGGCGAATTGTTGAAGCGGGTTTTTGCCGCAAGCGGTTGGTAGACGATTGCAGAGTTCGATATTGTCTGACAATACACATGAATTCCAGGGAATGTGGAGAGCAAAATGACGAAGCGGATCATGTTCACCGGCGGCAGCGGCAAGGCCGGGCGTCATGTCGTGCAGTATCTGGTCGAGCAGGGGTGCCAGCTGCTCAACATCGATACCAAGCCGCTCGACAATCCCAAGGTGCGCACGCTGATCACCGACATCACCGACAGCGGGCAGGTGTTCAACGCGCTGTCGAGCTATATGGGCCTGCATGAATTCGACCCGTCGCTGCGCGCGCAGCCGGTCGACGCCGTGGTGCATTTCGCGGCGATCCCGCGCATCATGATCACGCCCGATAACGAGGTGTTCCGTATCAATGCGCTCGGCACCTATAATGTAATCGAAGCGGCGGTGAAGCTCGGCATCCGCAAGGTGGTGATCGCCTCCAGCGAGACGACCTATGGGCTGGTCTTCGCCAACGAGCCGCGCGACCCGACGCATTTCCCGCTCGACGAGGAGTATGATGTCGACCCGATGGACAGCTACGCGCTGTCCAAGATCGTCAACGAGAAGACGGCGCGCGCCTTCGCGCTGCGCAGCGGCATCGACATCTACGCCTTGCGCATCGGCAACGTCATCGAGCCGCATGAATATTCGCTGTTCCCGAAATGGTTCGCCGATCCGGGTTTCCGCAAGCGGATCGCCTGGAGCTATATCGACGCGCGCGACCTCGGCCAGATCACGCTTCGCGCGATCGAAAAGGATGGGCTCGGCTATCAGGTGTTCAACGCAGCCAATGACGACACCTCGTCCGATCTGCCGACGGCTGAACTCTTGAAGCGGTTTTATCCCGGCGTGCCGGTCAACGCTGAGCTCGGCGAATACGAGACGCTACTTTCGAACCGCAAGGCGCGGGATGTGCTCGGGTTCCGCCCTGAACACAGCTGGCGGAAATACGTTAAGTCGGCATGACGGGGTCGATGCACCCGGGCTGATCTGTGCACAGAAGCAGGCTTTGCAGCCCGAGGCTTTTCCTGTGCTTGACAGCTTTCGGAATCCGGACTTTGTGAACGCATGCGGGACGGCAAGCCGAATAGGGGAAAAACACCGGCCAAGGCGGCGTCCGCCGAGCGCCCGGCTGTCGTCCGCCGTGCCGATGCGCCGCGTATGCCTGGGCCGAGCGTGCATGCGTCACTAGCCAACGAGATCGGTCTCAGGATCGTGCGCGGCGACTATCCGCCGGGAACCATCCTGCCCAACGAGGCCAAATGGTCCGAGACTTTCGACGTCAGCCGCTCGGCGGTGCGCGAAGCGATCAAGATGCTGATGGCCAAAAGCCTTTTGGCGTCGCGTCCGAAGATCGGCAGCTGGGTCGAGCCGAAAGAGCGCTGGAACCTGCTCGACCGCGACGTGCTGGCCTGGTACGCGACCTCGCCCGACCGCGAGGTGTTCCTGAAAACGGTGCAGGAGTTCCGCCACATCATCGAGCCGGAAGCGACCGCCTTTGCCGCGATGCGCCGCACAGACGAGCAGATGGCCGAGATCAGCCAGGCCTGCCGGGAGATGGGCCAAGCGACGACGCTGCAGGAGCGCACCCGCGCGGACACGCGTTTTCATCTGGCCATCCTGCGCGCCTCGGGCAACGACCTTCTGGTGCCGCTCGGTGTGCTGATCGAATCGGCCTTCGATCATCTGTTCGCCTATACGACGCGGGAACTGGACGATTTGCAGCACGCGCAGAAGCTGCACGAGGCGATCGAAAAGAACATTCGCCTGCAGCGGCCAGATGCGGCGCGCAACGCGGTGCGCAAGCTGTTGGCCAATACAGATAGCGTCATCAAGTCGAGGTAGGCCGACCCTCTAATCTTCTCTCGGGCGCCCAAACACCGCGCGCAGTTCGTCCTTGGCGTCCTCCAGCACTTTCTTCTGCTTGGCCGGCAGGTTCTTGCCGGCACGGTTGATGTAGAAATTCAGCATCGACATGGCGGATTGGAACGGCTCGGCCTTGCGCCGGTCACTATGTTCGGCCGATCGCTTCAGCGAGGCCGCGATCTTTTTAGGGTCGTGGGATTCGAAGACGTGCTCCTCGAGGTCCAGCGCATCGCTGTGCTCCGTCACCTCGGCCGACCATTTCCTTTTCGCGGTCATGACAAACTCCTTCCATTGGTGCGTTGATGGAAAACTCCGGGACGGCGGCCACTGTTCCACTTCAGCTCAAATCCTTGGAGCCACGGATTTGCGTGATGTGGCGCTGCACGGCGCCGCCCAATGTGCCGATAGTGGTGTCGAACCGGTCGATTTTGCAGAATCGCGGACAGGAAACGCCTTGACCACAACCTTCTCCAGCCAGCCAAGCAGCCCCGGCATCGACAGCGCCTATGCCTGGATCCGGCTCGGCATCTCGATGCTGCTGGCGACGATCGGCGGCGTCGGCATGTGGGCGGTCGTCGTGGTGCTGCCGGCGGTGCAGGCCGAATTCGGCGTCGATCGCGCCGCCGCGTCGATGCCCTATACCGCGACCATAGTCGGCTTCGCCGTCGGTAATGTTGTGGTCGGCCGCGCCATCGACCGCGTGGGCTACTGGATACCGGCGCTCATTGCCTCGGTGGCGCTCGGCACTGGTTTCCTGCTGGCGTCGCTGACCACTTCGATCCTGCAGTTCACTCTTGCCCAGGGGCTTTTGATCGGCGTCGGCACGTCGGCGATCTTCGGGCCGCTGATCGCCGACATCTCGCACTGGTTCAACCGCCGGCGCGGCGTCGCGGTGACGGCTGCCGCCGCCGGGAGCTATCTCGCCGGGGCGGTCTGGCCGATGGCGATGCCCTATGTCATGCAGAGCGAAGGCTGGCGCTTCACCTATGGCGCGATCGGCGTCGTCTGCGTCGCGACCATGGTGCCGCTGATCCTGCTGCTCAGGCGCGGCGCGCCACGTGCCGCCGCTCCCGGGTCCCCCGGCAGCCGGCCCGTCCAGCCGATATCGCTGTCGCCGGCAGCCCTGCAGATGCTGCTCGTCGTCGCCGGCCTGGGCTGCTGCGTGGCGATGTCGATGCCGCAGGTCCATATCGTCGCCTATTGCATGGACCTCGGCTATGGCATGGCGCGTGGCGCCGACATGCTGTCGATCATGATGGTGGCGGGCGTCGTCAGCCGGCTGGCATCCGGTTTTCTTGCCGATCGCATCGGCGGCGTGAAAACCCTGCTGATCGGCTCGGTACTGCAAGGCTTGTCGCTGTTGTTCTACATCCCCTTCGACGGGCTCGCCTCGCTTTACGTCGTCTCGCTGGTTTTCGGCCTGTCGCAAGGCGGCATCGTGCCTTGCTATGCCATCATCGTGCGCGAATACATGCCGGCCAGAGAGGCCGGCCAGCGCGTCGGCGTCGTAATCATGGCGACGATCTTCGGCATGGCGATCGGCGGCTGGATGTCGGGCTGGATCTACGATATGACCGGCTCCTACGCCGCCGCATTCCTCAACGGCGTTGCCTGGAACCTGCTGAACATAGCGGCCATGGTGCTGCTGCTGTGGAAGGCTCGGCGCAGCGCCGCGGCGATGGCCTGAGCACTGACCCTTTGAATTTCGGCTCACGACCCCGAGCGGAATGACAAAGCGCAATCGTTGGTAGCAAGACCGGCGGTGGCTCCTGCGCCGCGGATGCCGGTCCACGTTCCTGCTTGACTTACACATATCTCGGCGGTTATTGATTGATCAAATAGCCAGCGAGTTATCGATTGCCATGTCACAGCCCCATGAGATCCTTTTCAGAACGCTTGCCGATCCGACGCGACGGGCCATCTTCGAGCAGCTGTGTCGCGACGGAGACCAGACCGTCGCGGCTCTGACCGCTCGGGCTGGGGTCTCGCAACCGGCAGTGTCAAAGCACCTTGGGGTTCTGAAGCAGGCCGGGTTGGTGCGCGACCGCCACGAAGGCCGCAACACGCACTATAGCGCGGAGCTCGGCGCCTTGGCGCCGCTGATCGACTGGACGAACCAAATGGCTGGGTTCTGGCAAAGCCGGTTCGACAACCTCGAAGACTTGCTCAAAAGGATGGACCAATGACCAATACTGAGACCGAAACGCGCGCCGTCGTTGTCGAACGGGAGGTAGGCTTTCCGCCGGAAAAGATCTGGCGCGCCCTCACGCAATCACACCTGATCGAGGAGTGGCTGATGAAGAACGATTTCAAGCCAGACGAGGGGCACCGTTTCAATCTTAGCG
Organism: Mesorhizobium sp. M5C.F.Ca.IN.020.29.1.1; assembly: GCF_003997375.1. Taxonomy (NCBI): domain Bacteria; kingdom Pseudomonadati; phylum Pseudomonadota; class Alphaproteobacteria; order Hyphomicrobiales; family Phyllobacteriaceae; genus Mesorhizobium; species Mesorhizobium sp. M5C.F.Ca.IN.020.29.1.1. Next base: position 7,588 of record NZ_RZSW01000112.1, read on the forward strand.
CGGACTGGGGGGCGGTCGACTGTCAGGTCCAGGCAGTCGAGCCCAACAAGACGCTGTCTTACACGTGGGATACCAAGGATCTCCGGAGTGTCGTCACGTGGACGCTCACCCCTACGAGCACGGGGACCCATCTGCGCATGGAGCAGTTGGGCTTCCGGCCGGATCAGCAGCAGTATTACCAGGGTGCCAAATATGGGTGGCAGCGGTTCTTTGCGAACCTGGAGCAGGTCCTGGCGCGGATAGAGTAAGGCGTGCCGGCGCCAACGGGCAATGGCCAACAAGACGTCATCAAATCAAACAAGCTTGCAAGAAGGCTGGCGCCAAGCGGGTCGCCCGATCCGCTTCAGTTCGTCTTCAGAGGAGGTGCTCATGAACTGGAACACGTGGATTCGGCAACTCCACCGCTGGCTGTCGATCATTTTTACGGCGGTCGTCGCTGCCATCTTCATCACCTTGGGCGTAGGTGTCGAGCCCGCCTACTGGGTATACCTCATGCCGCTGATCCCGCTCGCCTTGCTCATGCTCAGCGGTCTCTACTTGTTCGCATTGCCGTACGCCACGAGGTGGCGCAGCGGACGACGCACGGCGTAGAAGCCTGAGCACGGTGGACGACAAGACGCCCGCTCACGACCCACAGCCGAAATTCAAACTGTGGCGCTACCCGAGTTCGGGTAGCTGTCCTGGCCGGTTAGCTTGACAATGGGGTAAGGCTGCGCGACGCCAGACGGGTGCGGCAAGTCGGGTTGGCATGGCGATAGTGGCAAAGACGCTGAACAGCATTTCGTGGCCGCGCTTCGGCGAAGGCGCCGCGTTCGGGACAAGGCTGTGACCAAACCGCGCTCGCGCCGCGGCGGCGGCCGTCCGACGATCGCCGATGTCGCGCGTAAGGCCGGTGTCGGCGCCATCACGGTTTCCCGCGCCTTGCGCGAGCCGGGGCGTGTTTCGGAAGATCTGCGCCGCCAGATCCAGGCGGCTGTCGATGAGCTCGGCTATCTGCCCGACCCGAATGCGCGGGCGCTGGCTTCGGCGCGCGCCGAGGTCTTTGGCGTGCTGGTGCCGTCGCTCACCAACAGCGTCTTTGCCGAAGTGCTGCGCGGCATCTATGACAGCCTGTCCGACAGTTCCTACCGTATCCAGCTCGGCAATACCCATTATTCCGGCCTCGAGGAGGAACGGCTGCTGCAGGTGTTCGGCCCGCAGCGCCCGGCGGCGCTGATCGTGGCGGGCATCGACCAGACGCCAACGTCGCGAAGACTGCTCGAGACGGCCGGCTGCCCGGTGGTACAGGTCATGGAGACCGGGCCCGATCCGGTTGACATGATGGTCGGCTTCTCGCATTTCGACGGCGGCAAGGCGGCGACGGAGCACATGATCGAAATGGGCTATCGCCGCATCGGCTTCATCGGCGCGCGCATGGACCCGCGCTCGCAGCGTCGTTTGGCAGGCTATCGCGCGGCGATGGAGGGGGCCGGTCTGTTCGACCCGCGGCTGATCACCACCACGCCGGTGCCGTCCAGCGTGACGCTCGGCCGCGAACTGTTTCGTGACGCACTGGCCAAGGTGCCGAGGCTCGACGGGGTTTTCTGCAACAACGACGACATCGCGCTCGGCGTACTGTTCGAGTGCCACCGCGCCTCGATCGCCGTGCCGATGACGATCGGCATCACAGGCTTCAACGATCTCGACATGATGGAAGTGGCTTTTCCATCGGTCACTAGCATCCGGACGCCTCGCTACGAGATCGGCCGGCTGTCTGTCGCGATGGCGCTCGCGGCGATTGCAGGCAAGCGGCCGCAAGAGCCGGTCGTCGACCTCGGCTTCGAACTCAAGTGCCGCGAGAGCACTGCCCGCTAAAGGCACTGAAGCGCTTTGCAGGCATCGCGAAATGCCGCTTTACACCACGTCATGGGTAGCGCTACCATGCGCCTCTAGGCAGAAGTCGCGGCATAGACCGAAGTCTGTTTATTATATATAAGCGACAGCTCACACTTGTTTATTATGTATAATATGATAGTTTTTACTTCGGTTTACCAACCGGCAAGGGAGGAGAACGGGTCGGCATTCGGCCGCCTGAAAGGCGCGACGAGCAAGGCGGGAGGTGCCGGGCCAGACGCGCGAGACGCGTAAGAACAATCAGAAACTGCAACTGGGAGGAATATCGATGATCAAGTCACTCGTTGGTGGCATCATTGCCGCCACTGCATTTGTTATGCTGAGTTCGTCGGCGCTCGCCGAAGCCGAAATCGTCAAGGGCCCCTCTGCCGAGCCGCAATGCTTCGCGCCATGGGCGACCGACACGCAGTTCTTCAAGTTTCCCAAGAAAGAAGGCCCTTACCGCATCGCGCTCGCCAATGGCTACATCGCCAACACCTGGCGCATCCAGATGGTGCAGACGGCAAAAGCCTATGCGGCGCAGCCGGAGGTCGCGGCGAAACTGAAGGAATTCAAGGTCGTCTCGACCGGCGAAGACGTGCCGGCGCAGATTTCGGCGATCAACAACTTCATCGATTCCGGCTATGACGCGATCGTCGTCAACGCGCAGAATCCGACGGCGTTCGGACCGGTCATCAAGCGCGCCAAGGAAGCCGGCGTCGTGCTGGTCGCCTTCGACAACATTCTCGACACCAAGGACGCCATCAACGTCAATGTCGATCAGAAAGGCCTTGGCGAGTTGTGGGCCAACTGGCTGATCAAGCATATTCCCAATGGTGGCAAGATCCTCGAAGTGCGCGGTGTTGCCGGCACGTCGGTCGACACCGACCGCCACAACGGCATCCATGAAGTTCTCAACGCTTCGGGTAAGAAGTGGGAGGTCACCGAAGTCATCGGCAAATGGGACGATGGCGTGGCGCAAAAGGCCTCGGCCGACGCGATCGCCACCAACGGCCCCTTCGACGGCGTCACTGGGCAGGGCGGCGACACCGGCATCGTCCAGGCGATGATCGACGCCAAGCATCCGTTCGTGCCGTTCGGCGGCGAAACGGAGAACGGCTTCCGCAAATTCTGCGCCAAGTTTGCCGCAGACGGGCTGAAATGTTCGTCGGCCGGAACCGGCCCCGCACAGGTGGCGGTCGCCATCAAGACGGCAATCGCAGCGCTCGAAGGCCAGGTCGTCCCGCAAGCGGTGAAGCTGCCGCTGGCGATCGTCGAGCATCCGAACTTCAAAGAAGGCGAGGACTATTTCCCCGACCAGTCCGACAATTTCTTCGTCGGCAACTCTTTCCCGACCTGCGGCATCAATTTCACGGCGCAGGAAATCATGGGCCAGAGCAAGGAAAACCAATAGACTGATCGCTCGGCGCCGCGGGATAATGCCGCGGCGCCGGTCCCGAAGAACAAGCGCCTTGGGAGGGGCCGATGGACGGTGCGGTTCCGCTCTTCCGCATGGAGGGCATATCCAAGCGCTATGGCGGTGTGCGGGCGCTGGAAAAGGCCGAGCTTTCGGTAACACCAGGCAGCATTCACGCCATCCTCGGCGAAAACGGCGCCGGCAAATCGACGCTGATCAAGGTCATGGCCGGCGTCGTCGCGCTTGACGAAGGCCGCATGATGCTGGACGGAAGCGAGGTGAGCTTCGCTTCGCCGGCCGCGGCCAACCAGGCCGGCATCGTCTGCATTTTCCAGGAACTGTCGCTCGTCCCCGAACTCAGCGTTGCCGACAACATCGTCATTTCCGATCCGCCGACACGCTTCGGCATGATCGACCGCAAGGCGCAGCGACGCATCGCGGAAGAAGCCCTGGCGCGCGCGGGCGCTGCCGACATCCACCCGCTGGCGCTGGTCAAGGATCTTCCGCTTTCAAGAAGGCAGATGGTCGAGATCGCCAAAGCACTTGCAAGGAAGCCGCGCATCCTGATCCTCGACGAGGCGACCTCGGCGCTGACTGCGGCCGACGTCGCCAAGATTTTCGGCGTGCTGAAGCGGCTGCGCTCGGAAGGGCTGGCGCTGCTCTACATCTCGCATCGCATGAACGAGATCGCTGAGCTTGCCGACCAGTGCACGGTCTTCCGCAACGGCCGCAATGTCGCCAGCTACGCAGCAGGCACCAAGAGCGACAATGAAGTCGTCGAGCTGATGATCGGCCGCGAATACAGCCATATTTTCCCACCGAGGGCGATGCGCGCGCCGGCCACCGCCGCTCCCGTGCTGGAGGCGCGCAAGCTTTCCTGGACCGACCGGCTGGACAATATCTCGCTGTCGGTCGGCGCAGGCGAGGTCGTCGGCCTCGGCGGTCTCGACGGCCAGGGCCAGCGCGAATTGCTGCTCGCCTTCTTCGGCGTGCTGCGCGGCCTCAGCGGGCAGATATTGATCGACGGCAAACCGGTGGCGATCGCCAGTCCGGCCAAGGCGCGCGGTGACCGGATCGGCATGGCGCTGATCCCGGAAGACCGCAAGACGGAAGGCCTGATGCTGCCGATGACGGTGCGCGAAAACCTCTCCTTCGCCGCACTCGACCGGCTGTCCAGGGGCGGCATCATCGACCGTGCCGCCGAGCAGCGGCTGATCGACGACATGGTAGCTCTGCTGGCGATCAAGACGGCAGGCCTCGACGTTCCGGTCGGCGCACTGTCCGGCGGCAACCAGCAGAAGGTCGTCATCGCCAAATGGCTGATGCGGCAGCCGCGCATCATCCTGCTCAACGACCCGACGCGGGGCATCGATGTCGGCACGAAGCAGGAACTGTATCAGCTGATGCGCAAGCTTGCCGACCAAGGCGCGGCGATCCTGTTTTACTCGACCGACTATGACGAGCTGATCGGCTGCTGCGACCGGGTGCTGGTGCTCTATGACGGAGCAGTAAAGCGCGAGCTGGTCGGCGCCGAGATAACCGAGCGGGCGCTGATCGCCAGCGCGCTCAATATCAATGGCGAAGAGATGCCTGTTGGCCAAGGAGCGGACGCGTGAAGGACTGGCGCTACTGGCTTGCCGAACAACGCGGAACGCTGCTGGCGTTCGGCATCTTCATCGTGATGTTTACGATCTACACCTCGAACCATCCGGCGGGCTTTACCGCCAATGTCGTGCAGACGGCTTCCAACAAGGGCGTGCTGCTCGCCTTCGTCGCCATGGCGCAGACGCTGGTGGTGATCACCGCCGGCATCGACCTTTCCGTCGGCATGATCTTTCTGCTGACCAACTGCCTGGCCTCATGGCTGGTCATCGGCACCGGCATCGAAACCGCGTTCGGCGTCGTCGCGGTGCTCGGCACCGGGCTGCTGTGCGGGGCGATCAACGGTGCCATCGTCATCTACGGAAGGCTGCAGCCGATCGTCACCACCATCGCCACCGGCGCGGTCTATTTCGGCATCGCGCTGCTGCTTCGGCCGTTCCCGGGCGGCTCGGTCAACGAGGATCTCGCCGACGCGCTGACCGGGCGGCTGTTCGGCGTGGTGCCGGCGAGCCTGGTGGCGCTGCTGGCCGTCGTGCTCGTGGTCTGGGTGCCGTTCAGCCGATCGGTGCTCGGCCGCGCGGCCTATGCCGCGGGATCGTCGGAGACGGCGGCCTACATGTCCGGCGTGCCGATCCGCCGCGGCAAGTTCGCCGCCTATGCGCTCGCCGGCCTGCTGGCCGCGATCGGCGGGCTGTTCCTGACCTTCTTCACCTATACGGGCGAGGCGGCCTATGCCAGCGGCAATGCCTATACGCTGTTCTCGATCGCCGCCGTGGTGCTTGGCGGCGTCTCATTGTTCGGCGGCAAGGGCAGCGCCATCGGCGCGATCTTCGGCGCGCTCGCCTTCCGCACCATCGGCGACCTGCTCTTCGTCTTCGATTTCGATCCGCTCTGGCAGCCGCTGTTCCAGGGCGTCATCCTGCTGATCGCCGTCAGCCTCGGCGCCTTCGCCCTGTTCAGGGTCCGCAACCGGCTGGAGTGGTTCCTGTGAGCGAAACGACGATTGGCGGCATCGCCGGCCGCATGCCGAAATTCATCCGCCGCGCTGATCCCGCGGTGCTGACCGCCTTTGCCTGCATCGTGCTGCTGCTGTTTGTCGGCAGCCTCTATTCGCGCAGCTTCCTGTCGCCGGAATATCTGCTGCAGCAGCTCAAGGTGGCCTCGTTTCTCGGCGTCATCGCCACCGGCATGATGCTAGTCATCCTGCTCGGCCAGATCGACCTGTCGGTGCCGTGGTCGGTGGCGGCGGGCGCAATGATGGCATGTGCGGCCGCCGCCTACGGCCCGGTCGGCGTGGCGCTGGCGATCCCGTTCGGCATCTGCTGCGGTGTCGCGATCGGCGTCGTCAACGGCATCGGCGTCGCTTATCTGCGCATTCCCTCGATGATCATCACGCTCGCCACCAATGCCGTCGCGCAAGGGCTGATGGTGGTC
>NZ_RZSW01001130.1:0-674 GCF_003997375.1 Mesorhizobium sp. M5C.F.Ca.IN.020.29.1.1
ATGCTGATCTTCGGCGGCGAGTTGAACGATTTCGCGCGGCGGCTGATGTATGTCGTGCTCGTCGCCGGCATCCTGCTCGGCGCGACCCAGATCGTCGCCCTGTTCGGCGCCAGCGGCGCCTCGATCGGCGATGCTGCGTCAACTCCCGCGGTCGAACGGGCAGGGGAGGGCGGTCATGGCTGAGCCGGGCTCGACCCTCGACCGGTCGCGCATCCATCGGGCCCTGTCGCGGCCAAACCTGCTGCTTGGGGCCGACCGCGAGCTCGTGCTCCTGACGGGCCTCGCGGCCGTAATCCTGATCTTCGTCGTGCTGACGCCATATTCGGCGCTGTTCGGGATTGCAGTCTGGATCGTCGTGGTCGCGGCACTGCGGATGATGGCCAAAGCCGACCCGATGATGCGGCGCGTCTATGCCCGCCATGTCGGCTACCGGGCCTACTACCGGCCGACCTCGACGCCCTGGCGCCGCTTCTGAAGACCGTCCATGGTCGCGCTACGCTCCTTCCGTCATTCCGGCCCGTCCTTCTCGGATCTGGTGCCCTATGCCGCGCTCGTCGCAAATGGCGTTATCCTGCTCAAGAACGGCTCGTTGATGGCGGGTTGGTACTTCGCGGGGCCGGATTCTGAGAGCTCGACCGATGCCGAGCGCAACGAGGTCTCCCGCCACATAAACG
>NZ_RZSW01001131.1:0-672 GCF_003997375.1 Mesorhizobium sp. M5C.F.Ca.IN.020.29.1.1
CCGTCGCAGAGCGCGGTGGAATAGGCTGAAACGCCCTTTTTCGCCGGCAGCTCAGCCGCTTTCCATCGAAGGGCTTTCAAGGTGGTAGGCGCGTAAACTCGCGCTCCCTAGTCCGGAACTGTTACTTGCGCTGGTCGGAAAAACAGTAACGCCAGCCTGTGGCGATCTGTCAGGCACGACCAAGAAAAAGCGGGGAACTGAGTTGGATTGCTGTTCAACGGGAACTGTCTCGGGCGCAATCCCGAAAGACCATTCAAAAGACAAATTGGAACCGCGCCTAGGCTACGAAACGGCTAATCCTGGAGTCATATCAATCTTTTAGCTTATTGATTGCGTGGCTCGATAATGCAGCACAGGTCGCCAGAAGGATACGCAAGCGGCGACGAAGGCGAGCGCTGGCATGATGCGCTGTCCCTCCTCCTGCGGCTGTTCCTTCGATCGGCGACAGCAACGAAACGACCTGTGAGGCGGCACTGCCCCAGGCGGATGTTGTATCACTGTCTTGGGCTGTCGGATGACGGGGTCAGGCCGGCGCCAGCTAGGAAAGTGCGAACTGCCATGCGAACATCCTGCTGCTGCCCAACAAGAAGATGTCCGCCAGTGTCATAGACGACCAGTTTGGCACGCGGGATCTTGGCTGCGGCGAACTCAGCTGCCGGTAGCGTGTTAAAC
>NZ_RZSW01001132.1:0-661 GCF_003997375.1 Mesorhizobium sp. M5C.F.Ca.IN.020.29.1.1
GGGCCGGGGTTGGTGGCCTGAATGAATTCAGGGAGCGGTTCTTCAGGACCGGCGAAGACGTTCGCGATCGCGTCGGCCTCAAATTCCTCGGCTACCTGCCGATCATTGGCAGCAAGGTCGCCAAGGACGATAAGCGCGATGACGGTCAGGCGGACATCAAAACGGCCCAATCACCGTCGGCCGCTGAAAGACGCGCGCGCATGCGGGTGAGCATCGACGCCCCGGCATCGATGTTTTCCGAAACGCTTCGCAGCGCCAAGATTGCCTTCGACGTCGTGATGGAAGGGCAAGGCAGCCGGGTCATTGGCGTGATCTCGGTTCTTCCCGGTGAGGGCAAGTCGACCGTGGCGGCGAATCTGGCCGGACTGCTTGCTGCCAACGGGTCGAAAACCCTGCTGGTGGACGGCGACCTGCGCAAACCCGGCCTCAGCCGCAGCCTTGGCATGGAGGCCGAGCAAGGCCTGATGGAGGCGGTAGTGAGCGGGCAGACCTGGCAGTCCGTCGGCAAGATCGACCGGCAGACCAAGCTGGCGATTGTTCCGGCTGTGCCGCGCGGTCATTTCTCGCACACCAGCGAGCTTCTATCGTCGGCCGGGATGCGGCGTTTCATCAACAATGCCAAGGAGACCTTCGAGTACATCATTGTCGATCTGCCGCCGCT
>NZ_RZSW01001133.1:0-658 GCF_003997375.1 Mesorhizobium sp. M5C.F.Ca.IN.020.29.1.1
GCCCAATGATGGTCATGCGCCCAGCGCCAAAACGGTCCGCTATGCGACCAGCTGGCACGCCGGTCAGCGCGGCGACAAGCGGACCGACCGACATGACGACGCCAACAAGAGCCGCGTCGAGCCCGAGCGCACGAGACAGATAGAACGGCCCGACCACCAGTGTCGCCATCATCACCGTCGCGACGAGTGCGCTCGTGGCGAGGCTCGTACTCAGCGTCGCATTGCGGAATGCGGCCAATCGGATCAAAGGTGATGCCACCCTCGCCTCCACAAGCACAAAGAAGCCGGCTCCGAAAACGGCTGCCACCGACAGAGCCATGTTGAGCGGACCAAAACTGCCACGCCCGAACGTCATCGCGAGCGCATAGGCGCCAAGCGCCAAGGCAAGCAGCAGCGTGCCCACAACGTCGAAGCCGGCCCGATCCGTCTTCGACCCCCGGCGATCAGCCGGCAGGTAGCGATAGGCGAGAACAAGGGCCAGCAAAGCCAATGGCACGTTGACAAGGAAGATCGCCCGCCAGCCGGATCCGGCAATCAGAAGGCCCCCGAGCGACGGACCGAGAGCGGTGCCGATCGCCGACATCGTTCCGAGCAGCCCCATAGCGCTGCCGGTCCTTGCCTTCGGAACCGTATCACCGACGAAAGCCATGGTGAGGGC
>NZ_RZSW01001134.1:0-648 GCF_003997375.1 Mesorhizobium sp. M5C.F.Ca.IN.020.29.1.1
GCGCTGGAGACGCTGCCGTCGATCGAATAGGTATCGCCTTCGTAACTGCTGGAAAAGGTTGCTTTCGCCACCGAGAGGCCGAGGATCGATACCGTATACTCGCCCTTGAAGGACTGTGGCGTAGCGGCAAACGCTGCCGTCGGCAGTGCAACGGCAAGCGAGGCAAGAAGAGCAAGAGACGAACGAAGCATGGCGGGGATCGATCCTCGATTTTTCAGCGGAAGCGGACAACTCCGGCCTGGCATCTCGTTGTGCGACCGCTTATAGGCTGAATTCCGGCCTTTATGTGAAAGGCGTCGTCACACCCGTGCGCAAGCCGGAGCTTGACGCATCGGCGAAATGCAACTATGGAACGCCAACTTTTTCCATAAGGCCGCCTGACCGAAACCGCGCGCCAACCGGCGCGGGTCGAATGTTTGGCCAGACCGAGAACTGAAGGTTTAGAACCATGTCCCGCACCTGCGAACTCACTGCCAAGGCAGTCATATCCGGCAACAATGTGAGCCACGCCAACAACAAGACCAAGCGTCGCTTCCTGCCCAATCTCGTCAATGTGACGCTGATCTCGGAAGCGCTGAACCAGAATGTGCGCCTGCGCATTTCGGCCAACGCGCTGCGTTCGGTCGAGCATCGCGGCGGCCTTGATGC
>NZ_RZSW01001135.1:0-645 GCF_003997375.1 Mesorhizobium sp. M5C.F.Ca.IN.020.29.1.1
GTCCTAGTCGCGAGGCAATTGACTGACGAGGATCCGCATCACGGTCACTCGCCTGGGCAGTTCAATGAGAAACTCTTCGTCACGCGGCAGGTGGTGGATCTTGTGCGGGTCGCCGCCGGTGAAGCTCGCCATGGCTTCGACGTCTGGCCAGTACGAGATGGTCACGAACTCCGTTTCTTCTTCGCGATCTTCGCGAAACAATTGCAAGCCAAGTGCCTTCTCCTGAAGCGGCGGAATGCCTTCGCGGCGTAGATAGAGCTCGTAGGCGTCTGCCAGATCACGGCGTGTCCTTCCCCGCCAGATCCGGGCAATTGTGGCGTTGTCGGTCATGAAGTGCTCCTCTGTGCGGGCGATTAATGCAGGACCCCACCGAGAAACCGTCGCACAAGCGGCAGGGCGACCTCGAAATGGGTCTCCAGCAGCCAGTGTCCGGCGTCGTTCAGCAAATGCAGCTCGGCCTCGGGGAGATCGCGCAGATAGGCGCGCGCTGCCGGCTCAGGCATGTATTCGTCCTTCGGTCCCCAAAGGATCATTGCCGGCGGCCGCTGCTTGCGCAGGTATCCCTGGTAACGAGGGAACCAGTCGAGATTAGCCTTGAGCTTCTCCATCAGTCCGACTGAAATCGCACGGCGCACAGGCGTATCC
>NZ_RZSW01001136.1:0-644 GCF_003997375.1 Mesorhizobium sp. M5C.F.Ca.IN.020.29.1.1
GCCCGGCGCAGGATGGCGCCGACGCGTTCCGGCTCGAGATGCGCCAGCACCGCCTTGCCGATGCCCGACGCATGGAAGGAACTGCGCGTGCCCGGCCGAAAGAAGGCGCGGATCGCCTGATGCGTCTCGACCTGGCTGACGAAGACCACGCAATCGTCCTCGGCGACGCCGAGATTGGCGGTCTCGCCGGTCTTCTCCATCAGTTCCTGCATGACGATACGGGCGCGATCGACCAGCTTGCGGCGGCGCAGGAACGCCGCACCCATGCGATAAGTCCCGACGCCGATGGACCACAGCTGGTCGGTGCTGTCGAACTCGACCATGCCGTGGTTTTCCAGCGTCGTCAGCATGCGGTAGGCGGTGGATGCCGCAAGGTCGCTCTGCGCGGCGATCTCGCTCAGCGACAGCCCGCTGCCTTCGGCGACGATGGCCAGAATGCGCAGCGCCCGGTCGAGCGACTGCACCGAAGCGGCGTCGGACGGACCGTGGAAGGCACGCGGACGTCCGCGCTGGCGTTTTTCGGTGGTTTCCATGGGGCATTCTTGCCGATTTCGCGTCGATTAGCGCAATGAAAAAGTTTTCCACTGATCTGCCAAGCCGAACCTATGGAAAACGGATCGTTCAACGAAATCAATGGCTAGCCG
>NZ_RZSW01001137.1:0-640 GCF_003997375.1 Mesorhizobium sp. M5C.F.Ca.IN.020.29.1.1
GGCTTAAGCTGTGCTTCCGTTGCGGAACTGCTTTTTCCCGGCATCGGAAATCGGGGTTGCCTTCCAACCCGCCAAATCATAAAAGCGATGGTGGATCACTGCAATCCTGGAACCGTCCTTCTCCGCAGCTTCCTGCTACAGCTCAGATGAACGACGGCTCCTTTCGCTTCAGACGAAAAAGGTATCAGGTGATCGCGACGAATTTCGCAGGTGCGAGCCCGTGGCGGGGGAAGCGCCTGCGTGAGGAAAACGGCCGGGATTGTCCCGCGCCGGCTCTGTGTGAGCAAACAAGCTGGTCCGGTTTTCCCGGGCTTTGGTTCAAAAAGGTTCTGCTGGTTACGATGGCTTCAAGCGCAATCATGGAAAGGTCCGCAGCAAACCGCGCCATTATGGCTGCGGGCGGCACCGCCATGGCGCTCAGGCAGCGGCCGGCGGACATTCAATTGCCCGGCACCCATGTTCATCCACACTCACAGTGGCGGGCGTTGCCCCGCAAGCTGCGGCTGACGGCTGCCGGGGGGAAACGAAATAATGCCCAACAAGATGCTGATAGACGCCTCCCACCCGGAGGAAACACGTGTTGTCGTCGTTCGCGGTAACCGTATTGAAGAATTCGACTTTGAATCCCAGGACAAGAAGC
>NZ_RZSW01001138.1:0-636 GCF_003997375.1 Mesorhizobium sp. M5C.F.Ca.IN.020.29.1.1
ATTTTGCTGAGCTTCGCTGGAAGCCGGGAGCAGGGGAGGATTTCCTCTCCGGCCGGTATTCCCGCGTCCATGAACTTCATTTTGATGGCGGCGCGGCCGTCTCCGCTTCCGCATCGCCGACGATCGTGGCGGCACCTTTCAGCGATGCAAAAAACGTTGATCCGGAAGAACTGTTCGTCGCTTCGCTTTCTTCTTGCCACATGCTCTGGTTCCTGGACCTGGCAAAACGCGCTAAGGTCAGTGTCCGATCTTATCACGATGAAGCCGAAGGCCTGATGGCCAAGAATGCTGAAGGGCGCACGGCCATCACACATGTAACCCTTCGTCCGCTCGTCGAATGCGACGCGGACGTAGCTACAATCGAGAGCATTCACCACAAGGCGCATGACGCCTGTTTCATCGCCAATTCGGTGCGGACCGAAGTGGTGGTCGAACCCCGATTCTAGATCACAGGAGATCACCAATGGCCGAAGCTTATGTCTATGACGCAGTGCGAACGCCACGCGGCAGGGGCAAGAAGGATGGCTCGCTGCACGAGGTGCCGGCGGTGCGGCTCGGCGCCAAGGTGCTTGAGGCGATCCGCGACCGCAATGGGCTGGATACCGGCACCATCGACGACATTATCTTCGGTTGCGT
>NZ_RZSW01001139.1:0-636 GCF_003997375.1 Mesorhizobium sp. M5C.F.Ca.IN.020.29.1.1
GCTCCGATCCCATCGGCCAACGTGATGACGGGTTGGACAGCTCTCACACCAGAGGGCGGAACTGGAACGATCACATCGAAATTCGCGGCGTTCGGCGCGATGTAGGCTACTGCCACCGCGATCAATTCCTCAGCAGCCTTGAGGTCAGAGCGATATTTCAAGCGGTAGAGTAACTCGCCGACTTCCGAGCGCGTGGTGTCGTAGACGTCATGCCCATATTCGTTCACGCCGAGATAAACGCTTCCCGTCGTATGGATGTCGAGCGCGTATCCATCCGCCCAATTGCCTTTGATCTGTCTCGGGTTAATGGCCGCCATTACGCCTCTCGAAGTGCTCCTTGGGAAGTATGAATGTAAATCATAAGTTACACCCGTTCAAGGTGACCTCGTCGTCAGTTCCTGTCATCGGCACGTGGGTCCAGCCCCATCGCTCGACACCGGAAGACCGTAACAAAACCTCTGTCAATAAACGCGGTGCGGAACCGGCCTTTCGCCCAAAAGGACCCCGGTCGAAGCCATTGGGTTGCACGACGAGTTCAGGTAGCGACGCGGTCGGCCATTTGTTCCGAGCTAAGGCTGGAAGATTCCTGTTCGAGATCGGGAAAGATCCTCGTTAACTGATCGAGGGCAGCCGTGG
>NZ_RZSW01000113.1:0-13886 GCF_003997375.1 Mesorhizobium sp. M5C.F.Ca.IN.020.29.1.1
CCTCAGCTTTATCGGTCAGGGCCGAATGGACAACCTCCTGAAAGCTCACAGCTAGCTAACTTAATAGCGAAGCAAATATTGAAAAAAGACAAATGATTGATAAGGCAACATTATCATTCGTTTTATCGCGCCGACAGGCTGTGCGTTTTGGCACAAAAATCATAGTAAAAAGCGCACCGGCACTTTACGCTCCAAATCATGATTCGCCTCGATCCCGCGACCGCTAGCTCCTCTGCACCGCCCTCCGTTCCGGCTTGGGCGATCACAACCGCCGGCGCGCCGAGCGACGGCGACGCCGCCTTCCGGGCCGGCGCCGCCCTGGGTGCCCTCGACACGCTCGCGCGCTCAGCCTTTCTGGGCCGGGGCTTGGCGGCAGCGGCTGGCGCTCCGCTGTGCCGCCGCCAGCATGCGGCTCGCCGGCCGCGCCGAGGACGCGGCGGGCTTGCGCGATGCCTGGCATTTGCGTCCTCAGGTTCTGATCCCGGTCCCGCCGGCGCCGTCTTTGGCGCCTGGCGGCAGTTGGCCGGGCAGCCGCCCGCCGCTATGCCCGACCGGCTCGAGAAGATACTCGACCAGCTTGGCCTCCATTGGGACGGCGACGCGCTCGCCGACCTGTGCACGCAGATCGAGAAACTCGTGGTATCCCATCGGTCGGCGCCGTTCGACGCCGCAGCGATCGCCGCTGAAGTCGTCGCCATGCGCCCCGACTCCGAGCTTTTTGCCTGGTGGCTCGCCGACCTGGTACTGGCGCAACGCCTGGGCTGGCAGCGGCCCCTGCCGCTCCTGATGGCGCAGGTTTTTGGACCATCCTTCCGCACCGAGGCCAGCGGTGGCCGGCGCATCCGGCCCGGGGACAAGAACTTTGAGCGGGCGGTTTGCGTCGCGCTCGTTGCGGCCGCCGCGGACGCCTGTCGGTTGGCCGCCGAGCTGTCGCGGCGGGCCGAAAAACTCCTGGCGGTGGCGCCAAAACTGCGTGCCAAAGGCGCCGGCGACGTAATCTTTCTGCTGCTCAGTGAAGACGCCGTCTCCGGATCGCTGGCGACGAAGAACCTGTCGCGCTTTGCATCGCGGCGGCTGTTCGAACGGCTGCAGCAACTGGAGGCCGTGCGCGAGCTCTCCGGCCGCCCCACATTCCGGCTGTTCGGGCTGTAGCGATGAGCGAAGCGTCCGCCCGCCGCAATCCAAACGATCAGCCGGCGCTGCTCGACACCGAACTGGAACATCTGCCGGCGGAACTGCGCTGGCGCGAATGGATGGGCCGCGTCGAAGCGGTGATTTTTTCCGCCAGCGAACCGGTGACACGTAGTGTCCTCCCGCAGGTGGTGGGGAAGAACTGCAATCTAGAGCTGATCATCGACGACATTCGCGCCGAGCTCGCCGGCCGGCCCTACGAGCTGGTTTCGGTCGCCGGCGGCTGGCAGCACCGAACCAAAAAGGTTTTTGGCGACGTCATACACGCCGCCTTCGGCCAGCAAGGCGGCAAAGGGGAAAAAGAGCTGTCGCAGGCGGAGGCGCTTGTCCTTATGTGCATTGCCTATTTCCAACCGATCACCCGGGGCGAGTTGTCGAGCTTCTTCGCGAAGGAGGTGTCGCGCGACCTGATCGGCGTGCTGCGCGCGCAAGAGCTAATCGCGTCGGGACCCCGCAGCCCGCAGCCGGGGGCGCCCTATACCTATGTGACGACCAAAAACTTTCTGTCGCAGTTCGGGCTCGATACGCTACGCCAGCTGCCGGATTTCGAGGCGCTCGAGGACGCCGGGCTGCTGTCGAAGGAAAGCTGCTGGCCGGCGATATTCCGGTTGGGCTGGCAAGCAGGGAAGCGGACGGCGAAGAGGAAGAAGAAAGGGTCGATGTCGTTGGAGACGAGACGGCCTAAATGGATTGGCGCGTTGCCACGCTCCGGTCGGAGGTTTACGGCCAGGATGACTGGTCGTGCGGCAGCCGCCGATCTGGATCATGGACCGCGACGTGATCGCCTTCGACAAGGTTGGCCGGAAAGATCACCAGATTAGTGCCGCCGGCGTGGCGCAGCGAGGGAAACAGGATACCGCGAAGCCCGATCGTGATGACCAGGTCCGCAAGCTTCCACGATGAAGGTATCTTCCTGTCGATGCGAGTGATCTGGCGCCAGGCACAATCCCATTCCTTCCAGGCACTATCCCAGGCATTTGGGTCGAACCCCTGTGATCGGCGACCTCGGAAAGCGTGATCTTGTAGGCGGCAAGGGTGGCCGGCGGGGTGATGCTGGCGCCCTGCTTGTATTCCTCCAACGCTGTCTGAGGGGCGAGGGATAAGTAAAGCGCTTCGACGCCTGGCCGGTTGAAACGACCGCCGTCGATCGCTGCGCCTGCACCGCTGGTGGGCAGGAAGGCCCATTTGGGTGTCAGATAGCGATGGAAGATCTCGTCCGGCCCGACGCGGGTGACCTTCACCCGCGCGCCCCGTTCTCGAGATCCCGGATGAAGGCCAGGACTGCTTCGACTTGGCCGTCGGCGACGAGTTCGGCCGCGGTGCGATGGCCATAGTCGGCGATCGGCTCATTGCGATACCAGTAGATTGCCTTGTCGACGTCCCCGGTGAGCTCCGTCGCCGCCGAGATCACCTTGACCATCTCGCGCAGCCGGCCCTGCAGGCGCTCCGATGACGGGTTGCGGAGCGTGTTGCGGTGGACGCCAGTCAATTGCGCCAGGTTGGCCACCTTCACGCCAAGCGCCTGCGACAGGCGCTTCGGTGAGATATAAGGTGTGCGCGGCTCCTGCAGGCTGTCGACAAAGCCTGAGATCACAGTGGAATGTGCGAGCTGTGCCTGGGTCATGACAAATCTCCGACCTCTCTCATACGCACAATATATGCACATTTCTAGGCATAGCAAGTGAACAGAGCCAGGGGCCATTCCAGCGCACTGCCTGGCCCGCCAGCGATCGTGCGCCTAGATACTGCGGAAGCCTTTTTTTAACCGGTGCAGTTTCTCTACTTGCGTCGATGTAGATTCCGCAGTTATTAATACGGCTCGGCGAGCGGGGTCGCAATAAGGCGAGTCAGACGTCATCCAGCAACTTGGTGCCGCAATCTAATGACCCTTATTGTGACCGCCTGCACGCTGCGGAAGCGGATTGCCCCGCTCGCTCAGCTTTGCGCGCGCGACCTTGGGCCGGGACGGATAAGGGAAGTGAGCAACGAGTGGCTTCGGCGTGTCCGGA
This sequence comes from Mesorhizobium sp. M5C.F.Ca.IN.020.29.1.1, assembly GCF_003997375.1. NCBI lineage: Bacteria > Pseudomonadati > Pseudomonadota > Alphaproteobacteria > Hyphomicrobiales > Phyllobacteriaceae > Mesorhizobium > Mesorhizobium sp. M5C.F.Ca.IN.020.29.1.1. The sequence goes on from NZ_RZSW01000113.1 coordinate 3,201, forward strand.
GTGCCGCTCCAATGGCGCCTGCTTCGCGGCTCTATTGCGGACGAGGCTTTCAGGAAGCCATGCAGGCAGCCCGTGTGATCGGGGCGGCGCCCGTGATTGTATCGGCCGGGTTGGGCGTCGTCGACGGCGACGACTTACTGCCGTCCTATAACTTAACCATCACGGCGGGTTCGCCTAACGATGTCACTGCAAAGTCGGATCCACGCGCAAGCGCCAAAGCTTGGTGGATGCATTTAGTTGAGGGGCGACGCTCGCTGTTTGACCGCCTTCGCGCCGAAACAGGGCTGGTCGTGATAGCGTTGCCCAGGGCATATCTGACGATGATAGCGGATGATCTGACCGCACTCCCCAGTGCGCTCAAGCCCCGGATCCGGATCATTAGCGGTTCTGATGTAAGCGGCGTTTCTGACGATATAGCTGCCGCCCAAATGCCCTATGACGATCGGTTCGATGGCCGTAACAGTCCGAACCCAGGAACGCGCGCAGACTTTGCCTCTCGGGCTGCGCGCCACTTTATCGAGGTGGTGCTGAAGGCACGACCGTATGGTTCCGCATTCGAACACCAGGCGGATGTAGAGCGGCGGCTCGCTGGAAGTCTGCCGCGACCGCGGCCACTTCGAGCGCGAGTGTCGGACAAAGAGATTGCGATGCTGCTACGTCTTCACTGGGCCAGCACTCGCGGACAATCCACGCGGCTGCTTCGACTGTTGCGCGACGAAGTCGGTATCGCCTGCGAGCAGGGGCGGTTCGCTCGATTGGTCGCCGAGGTTAAGAGTGAGCAGGAGGCACCATGATGGACCGCGTAGAGTCGCTCGTGGTGCGCGCCGTAAAGACTCAGCAGGGCGAGGGTATCGATGTGTACGCCTTCTTCCTGTACGGATCAGATTTGTCGCGCGTGGCAGACATTAGCCGCATCCGCCGCGACGAGAACGAGTTGAAGGGCTTCCAACGCAAAGAGATCCGCGCTCACGTCAAAGAGATTGTCGAGTTCCTCGACAGTGGTGGCCCCGTCTTGTTTCCCAACGCGATCACTCTTGCACTATCGCTTGACGTAGAATTCGAGCCGTCTCGCGGACCGAAGCCGAAGGGTCTGATCGAACTCGCCAACACCGGCACCCTGTCGATCCCGGTTCGAGAGGAAGGCGATCGTGCAGCTTGGATCGTCGATGGGCAGCAACGCTCACTGGCGCTGGCGCAAGCTAAGAATAGCCGCATCCCCGTGCCTGTTGTTGGATTTGTATCGAGGGACGTTCAATTGCATCGCGAACAATTCATTCTCGTCAACAAGGTTAAACCGCTCGATCCGCGTCTAATTAACGAACTGCTCCCTGAAGTTGGGACGCTGTTGCCTCGAGATCTCGCCGCTAACAAGCTCCCGAGTGAACTTTGCAATCTATTGAACAGGCAGCAGAAGTCGCCTTTCCTTCGCCTGATCAAGCGCCCTTCGGACCTTGAAGGCACAGCCGCGGTCGTGACTGACACAGCAATAGTCGACGCCATAAAGCAGAACCTAAAGCCGCCCATGGGCGCACTCAGCCCATACAAACGCGGTGGCGAAGATAGCGAGCCGGATGCGATGTTTAACGCGTTAGTCCTCTATTGGACGGCTGTTCGCGAAATTTTCCCGGAAGCCTGGGGGCGACCGTCAACTGAGAGCAGGCTTATGCACTCTGCCGGCATACGGGTGATGGGGGCCTTAATGGACCCCATCATGTTGCGCGCCGACAGTTCGGCAACGCCTGAGGTGGAGGTCCGCGAGTCGCTGCGCCGGCTGGCGCCATACTGTTGCTGGACAGAGGGGGTTTGGGAAGAGCTTGGTTGGCGCTGGAATGAGGTGCAAGGCACGCCGCAACACATCGCGAAGCTCGCGGATTACCTGATCCGAAAGGATCGAGAGCTGTCCCGGCCGTCGCGATGAAATTCATCTTTGCAGACAGCCTCGACCACGTCGATCCGCGATATGACTTCATCCGCGATCGCTATGCTGCAGGCCGCACACCGTATTGGGACGATGTTTATCCGCACGAGATCATGGGATATGCCCCTTACGACGGGGTATTGGTTTCACGCGGCATCGTCGGTGGAGCTGCGGTTGGCGGGAAATACACCGAGGCGCAGGCCATGCGTTTCCGTCGGGTAGGCGCGCGAACGTTCCTTCGATTGGACACGCCTGAATTCGCTCATTTGCCGATTTTTGGTGATTGCGGCGCCTTCACCTATCACAAGGAAGAGTTGCCACCTTACACGCCAGAGGACACTGCTGAATTTTACGATGATGGAAGATTTACGCATGGCTGCTCGGTCGATCACATCATCTTCGATTTCGACCAGGACCTTGTCGGCACGTCCGGCGGGACTGAGGAGGCGCGGAGGCGGCTCGACATTACCTTAGAGAATGCCGAAGCCTTTCTTCGAGCGACGCGACAGATGTCCAATCGGTTTACCGCGCTCGGGGTGATCCAAGGGTGGTCGCCCGGCAGTATGGCAGATGCTGCCCGTCGCCTCGTGGCGATGGGTTATGACTATCTGGCGGTGGGGGGAACCGTTCCTCTTAAGTCACCTCAGATCAAGGCATGCCTGCGCGAAATTCGAGAAGCAATCCCTGCTACCGTGCGCTTGCATATCCTAGGATTCGCCAAGGCCGATGAGATCGAAACGTTCGTGCCGTTCGGGGTCACCAGCTTCGATACCACGTCGCCGCTGATCCGGGCATTTAAGGACGCGAAGGTGAATTACTACCTTCCCGGATCGGACGGAAAGCTAACCTACTATACTGCTATTCGCGTCCCCCAGGCCGTGGAGAACCCCAAGCTCCAGCGATTGGCGAAGCGCGGGGCACTGAACCAGGAGCGTCTCGTCACGATGGAGCGGACTGCACTCGCAGCACTCCGGGCTTTCGACCGGGAGGAGGCCGCGCTGGACGAGGTTCTGGAGGCTGTACTCGCCTACGCGGTGCCAGCCGTAATGGGTGCCCCTTTGGAGCATTTGCCGGGCGTGCAGTCCATTGACCAACTACGAGCGCGATATCGCCGAACCCTGACTGATCGGCCCTGGACGCGTTGCGCCTGTCCGATCTGTCAGGCGCTGTCCATTGAAGTCATCATCTTTCGAGCCAGCAATCGAAACAAGCGGCGCGGCATTCACAACCTCGGGGTTTACGAGCAGTTGGTTGCACGCCTTCCCATCAACGAGCGAATTCAATGACCATCCTAACCTACCCGGCCATCAGAGCACGTCAGAGCGAAACGCACACGGTGCTTTCCTTCGCTGCGAGGGCGTCCGAACTAATGCAATTTGCAACGATCGACCGGGTGGCGCGGGACGCCACTGGGCAGTTGCGCGGGTTCCAACGTCCGCAAATTGCAGGTCATATTAGGGAAATCCGCGACTACTTGGAGAAGGCTGACGCGATCCTCCCAAATCCAATAGTCGTTGCCTTCACAAGCGGCATCACCGTCAACGGTCCTCTCAAAGAGGGACCTTGTACCGTTGAGATCGACATTGACCATGGCCCGCTCGGACTGGTCGTGGACGGTCAACAGCGTCTGACTGCGTTGTCCCAGGTTGAAGGTAAGGACTTTCAGGTCCTTGTCTCGGCCGTCGTCTGCGCCGACGACGAGGAGCTCCGCCGGCAGTTCGTGCTTATCAACAATACTCGCCCGCTCCCGAAGTCGCTGATTTATGAACTGCTGCCGACGGTCGAGGGTTTGCCGCGTCGCCTTAGCGATCGTTCTTTGGCCGCGGACCTCGCTGCTCGGTTGAACTATGACGAGCGATCCTCTCTGCGCGGGTTGATACATCAGCATACGAATCCCGACGGAATAATTCGCGATACGGCAATCCAGCGAGTGGTCATCAATTCGGCCAGCGATGGTGTGATGCGCGAACTTTTACGTCGAAGGAACGGGCATGATCAGTGTTTCGATCTCATCAGCGAGTTTTACCGCGCCGTGCAGACCGTGTTCCGGGACGAATGGCGTGGGCACGCACCCAAATCCTCCCGCCTGGTTCATGGCGCAGGCATTATGGCGATGGGCTATGTAATGGAGGTGTTGGCGCTTTTAGACGGTGCACGAACTGGAGAAGACTTCTCTAAGGGTCTCCGATGCTTGGTGGGGAAAACCGCTTGGACATCCGGCAAATGGGATTTCGGCGGCGGAGATCGACGACATTGGAAGGCAATTCAAAATGTCAACCGCGACATCGTTACTCTCGCGCAGTACCTCATCGGCATTGTTCGTTCCGACGTAAAAATACGCAGAAGCTCTCGAGCTGGCGTCATCGGTCTGATCGAGACGACCGGTTAGTACCATGACATACGCTATCAAAGAGATATTCATGACCCTCCAAGGGGAGGGGGCAAGAACGGGGCGCGCAGCCGTATTCTGTAGATTCGCGGGATGCAATCTCTGGTCGGGGCGTGAGCGGGATCGAGCATCCGCGGTCTGCCGGTTTTGCGATACCGATTTTGTCGGCATGGACGGTCTTGGCGGCGGCCGGTTCGTCGATGCGGAAGATTTGGCACGTGCGATCGCGAATACGTGGGGGTCCGGAGAGCGTCACCGGTATGTCGTGTTTACGGGCGGCGAACCGCTGCTGCAGTTGGATGCATCCTTGGTGGAAGCCGTGCGCCGACAGGGATTTGAGATAGCTCTCGAGACCAATGGCACGTTGCAGCTGCCTTCGTCGCTGGACTGGGTTTGTGTAAGTCCGAAGGCCGGCGCGCCGCTCACGCTCGTCGGCGGTGACGAGTTGAAGCTTGTCTATCCCCAAGACGGGCTTGACCCCGAGGTCTTCTCGGGGCTCGCATTCAGTCATTTCTTTCTGCAGGCCATGGACGGAGCAAAGAGAGATGCAAATGTCCAGGCGGCGATCGCCTATTGTCTCGCAAATCCCCAGTGGCGCCTGAGCCTGCAGACCCACAAATTGCTCGGCATCCCGTAAAGAGAGATCGCATGAAAATTGTTCAGGGCTTCACTTTCGAGGCTGCACACCGGCTGCCCAATGTGCCGTCAACCCATCGCTGCCATCGCATGCATGGCCATTCGTATCGTGTTGAGTTGACGCTGCAGGGACCCGTCGATCCTGTGACTGGGTTCGTCGTCGATTTCTTCGATGTCGAGGCGGCTTTTGAGCCCGTACTACGGCAATTGGATCACCACACGCTCAACGAGGTGAAAGATCTCGAAAACCCGACCGCGGAGCTGATCTCCATATGGATCTGGGACAGACTGAAACCGAGTTTGGGAAATCTCACGCAAGTTAAGGTGTTCGAGACGCCATTTTGCTGGGCGGAGTACGACGGATCATGAAGTCATCAACCGACGAAGGCGCGCTTGTTCTGTTCTCCGGTGGACAGGATTCGACTACCTGCCTTGCTTGGGCGCTCGATCGCTTTGCGCGTGTCGAGACGCTGGGCTTCGACTACGGCCAGCGTCACCGTGTCGAACTGGACCAGAGGGTGCAGCTACGCAGGGGCATTAAGGCGCTAAAGCCGGTGTGGGCAGAACGGCTCGGCGACGATCACACGCTCGACCTGTCTGTGCTCGGCCAAGTCTCCGAAACGGCATTGACTCGGGAGATGTCGATCGAGGTCTCAGCTTCGAGCTTGCCGAATACCTTCGTTCCAGGCCGGAATATCGTTTTCCTTACGTTTGCGGCCGCATTGGCGTACCGGCGAGGCCTCAAGCACATCGTTGGCGGCATGTGTGAGACAGACTATTCGGGTTATCCCGACTGTCGAGATGACACCATCAAGGCGGTGCAAGTTGCGCTCAACCTTGGTATGGAACGGCGCTTCGTTCTCGAGACACCACTCATGTGGATAGATAAAGCCGCGACGTGGCGGTTGTCAGCAGAACTGGGCGGCAACGAGCTAGTCGAGTTGATCCTCGAGGAGAGCCACACGTGCTACCTCGGAGCGCGCAATCATCGCCATCCCTGGGGCTATGGCTGTGGAAGTTGTCCGGCTTGCGAGTTACGAGCAAGCGGCTTCGATCGGTTTAAGGCTGAGCGAGTTGATATGGAGGGGGATACCTGAGTGACAAATTCAGATCAAAGACGGTACGTTGAGGGGGGACTTTTCCTAGCTGGTTTCGCGGCCTGCATCCCGTTGGCCAACTACTTTATCGGCCATGTTGGTACCGAGTGCTTGCCAAGCGGTCCGTGCGTCATACCCGTCGCGCCGGGCCTGACTGCCCCGAGCGGCGTTCTATTCGTCGGGCTCGCTCTGGTGCTCCGGGATTTGGTTCAAAGGCGTCTGGGATTGTGGTGGGCGGTGGCGGCTATCGTTGCCGGCGCGGCGCTTTCGACGACTTTCGCGCCACCGGCCCTCGTAGTGGCTTCCGTTGCCGCTTTTCTGTTGTCGGAAACAGCTGATTTGCTGGTGTTCACTCCGCTGCAGCGTCGCGGCCTTATACGGGCGGTCGTTGCCAGTAGCGTTGTTGGCTTGGTAGTAGATAGCGTTGTTTTTCTTACGTTGGCGTTCGGGTCCCTTCAATTTCTGCCCGGACAGATCGTAGGCAAGACGTTGATGGTGCTGATTTCAGTTCCTGTCCTCGCGTGCTTACGCGCTCGTGACCGGCAACTGGGACTCCAGCCTCCATGGGAGACGACGGCCGGCGAGGAAACAGAAATCAGTGCGTGGTGTGCAATCTGGCATGCACTCACCAGACGATCTATCGCCTACTTTCCCCGCGTACGACAAGCCGATGGTTCGTGGACGACAGTTGGCGACGCCGAGTTGATCCAGAAGGCAACGACCGCGCTCACGGATCTCGCGCCCAACAGTGACGATTTGGACGGCCTACTCAGCCGTGCGCGTGAGAGTCTTGACGAAGTCAAAGCGCTCACCGACTACCAAGACGGCAAAGCCACACGCTTGCTCACCATTATTACATTTCTGAGCGCAATGTCCGGCCTTCTCTTCGGGAAGTTGGTCGACCTGTATCCGCTCCAGTCGTTACTGGCGAAACCTGAGGTCCCTTGGTGGCACCTGGCGCTCGTTTGTGTCGCCTATCTCGGCTTCGCCGCCTTCGCATTGTCGTCGATCTGTGGAGCTATGGTTACATTTCACGCCATCCGCGCCCGGTTTCGCTACCCCAAGACATCACAGGGTGGTCGCGCGAAGTCGTTCTTGTTTTACACTGGAATACTGGGGGTTCTGCCGGATGAGTGGGCAAGCTCGTTCGTCGCCACCGACGATCGGACCAAGTTAGCCGGCAATGTCAAGCTTCGCTACTTTCAGAATTACGTCGTGGAGAGCTACCTGATCGCCGCAAAAGTCGCTGACAAAGTGCGATACCTTGTGCCCGCCCAGGCGATACTGGCTATAGCAACGCGGGTGCTCTTGTTCTGGCTCTTGGCGTACGCGACCACCTTTGCGCTGGTGCCACCGTTGGATAAGACAGCGACTCCAATCCGGACGCCGACGCCGGAAAAATCGGGCCAAACGCAGTGACCGAGGAGGAGCATGACGGACGACGTATCGCGTTCGTCGATGCAGACAATACGCTGTGGGATACCGACGGCGTATTTGCTGTGGCGCAGTTGAATTTGCTGGAAAGCGTCGAGAGAGCTGTTGGGCACTCCACGGCTCGCTCGGATCGCCTCTCGTTTGTGCGCGGAGTCGATCAGGCACTAGCGGAACAACATCATTTGGGCCTTCGCTATCCGCCCCGCCTGTTAGCGATTGGGATCGCTTTTGCCCTTCGAGGCGACGAAGCTGGCACCGCGGCCAAGAGAGCTTGGGCAGAACGGTCGACGTCGAGCGGCATTGATCCCTCTTTGGTTGAACAGATTGAACGAGAATTTGTTCAGTACATCCGACGAATCCCGGACCTTCTTCCGGGGGTACGCAACGGTCTCCAGCGTCTATTTGATGGGGGGGTGCTGATCCTGGTACTAACGGAAGGTGCTAGGAATCGCGTCATCCAGACGGCAGATCAGCACGGATTAAACCAGTTTTTCGATAGGGTAGTCGAGGCGCCTAAGTCCGAACGATTGTTTCAACGTGTCCAGAAACTTGCGCGCGTGCGATTGCCGGCGTTCATGATCGGCGATCAACTCCAGCGCGACATCGCGCCCGCGAAGGCTGCGGGGCTTGTCACCATCTACATTCCAAGCCGTTTTCGACCGCAATGGGAACCTGATGAAGCCGCGGTTGGACCGGACTACCGCGTCGAGCAGTTTGACCAAGGGGCAGACATCATTCTGGCCACCAATCAGCAAGCAGGCTCTAGCCTAGGCCGGCCATAGGAAATCGACACCTACATAGGAGCAGCTTCACGCACGCTTTGCGTGAGTGACAGCTCGGGCCACCGCTGACCTGCGCTCAAATCTCATCCTGCACGGTGTCTTCTTCACCGATCTTGTTGCCTGTGCGCTGATAGCCTTCGCAAAAATAACGGAAGTCACATGCAGCACACGTCTTTGCGTCCTTGCAGTCATCTACCCAGGTCTGGAGGATGCTGACCGCCGTCTCTTCCAGTTGAACGCACGTCTCAATGCTGGCGACCGTTTGGTCGAACGCCCCGGTGGCGACGGTGATGCTCGCATCGTTGATAGGAATTACCCGGACGGCGCGGCTGAAAAGGAACTCGGGACTGAAATCAGCTCGAGCGCCAGGTCGCCAATTTTCCAGCATGCGCTTGTCGCTATCGCGGACTGCGGCGACATCCGTTCGACTTGCACGGAGGGCTGCCCGCAGTGCCAGGATATCGCCTTCGCCCGGCGCAAGCTCGTTGATGTAGACGAGAATACCAGCTGCGACTCTTCGGCTCCGCCGCTGTTCGTGGCGAAGCCAGGCATAGGTCTGCACCTGCCACTCGCCGTCGGTCCATTCGGCCGTTCCGGTATCCGGCCTGCGAGTGCCCTTGTAGTCGACGATGACCTCGAACTCGCCGTTCAGATCAGGGCATGCAGCTTGAACCGCGCGACGTATCAAATTGTCGGAGTCTGCGGTGCCGAGTTCGAGCTCGGTAAGCACGTCAATGACGCCGGTGAGAGCGTATTTTTCGGCGCGCTGTTGGCTGGTGAGTGAGCCGGGAATGTCCCGTGTGCCAATGACTCGCTCCTCAGCTTCGGCGATAAGTGGAAAGAGGTGGGGTCCAAGCATGTTGACGGCAGCCTCGGCGCGCCGATACGCGGCGAGCCGCGCTTTTCTACTGCGGGCACGCTTATTCTGATTGAACAGCGACTCCTCAACCGGCCAACCGAGGTATCGCAAATCGAAATCGGGCAAGCCCGGCTTCGGCGGCTCGATGGGGTCACTCAGCGCCAGCTGGGTGTAGGGGATGGGGAAGGGTAGGCCACCCCGGCTCTCCCAAAGCCGGTACACGTTCTCCAATAGACCGTGCATGAACTCGCCATACCAGAGCTGCACAGGCCGAGAGGGTGGGAGCGCACTCCCATTCTGATACCGGTACTGCCGGGCACACCTACGGAACGAGAGGAGATCGCCCGTCAGTGAGTACTCCGGGACGATCCGGTCTGGACGCTTGCGCGCGAGATGCATGTCAAATCCTGATGAATGGAAGAAGATCGGCATCGACGGGCGGCGGTCGAAGCCGCGGGTCGCTTACCCAAGCCCAACTTTCGTCTCGCCGCCAGAACTTGGCAACATTTTTTATGCTGGTTCGGAATTGTAAGCCCTGCTGACAACCAACCAACATAAGGAGGCTCTGCGGTCGACTATAAGCTACGTAGTAGAGCCGGATGAGGTCCTCGAAGGTTCGTTGCATTCCGCTTCTGCGTTGACGAGCAGGCCCCACCGGGGTTACGGCGGCGAGGTCGTCTTCCAACAGAACGACAGAACTTTCCTCATCGGGAAATCGTTTAAAACGTTGCGTACGGTGATTGGTCTTGAAGTCCGACGATACGTCGACGATCACCAAGGGAAACTCAAGCCCCTTCGCTTGATGGATGGTCATGATGTTGAGCCGGTCTCGAGGCACACTCGGCATGATCTCCTCATCCACCGCCACGAGATTTTCGGCTATAGGGTTGAGAACGTCGCGTATCGCGCCGTTTATTGAGCGAGTGCGATGCGGCTCGTCGCGCTGGATTGCCGCTTTGTAACCAGAGAAAGTCGATGCTGCGGCCACCGTTCGAGTGATCGCCTCCAAGTAGACCTGCGCTTCTGGGTCGTCTTGGAAACGAGAGAACCAGGGGAGGAAGGAGTAGCAGATATCCAGCACAGGCCATTCGGATTCACTGTCGCGACCGTGCACTGCAAAGCGGCGCCAGCGATCAACTTTGTCTGACAGCAAATCCCCACGAGGACCCCGCGAATTGAAGGTCAGCATACTCTGAGCGGCGACGCGCCATTGGTCCATAAAATCGTGGGCGTCATTGGTGAGGAACGCAGCCTGCTGCCCGACGCCGCGGGATCCGGGGCTGGGGGCTGGATCTATGCATTCGAGCACCAAGCCGAGGAATTGCTGCACAATGGGAATATCGCGAAGGGCCAGCCCACGAGGGTTGAAGACCTTCAGCCCGCGCGTCTCAAGCTCTTGGCGAAGGTGGAGTGGTAAGCGTTCCTTCCCTGGCTGCCCTCGGAAGGCATATGCGCTAAGATAGGAGTTGCAGCGGGGAATCGGTTGTGATTCTACGCTGCGATGACTCACGAATCGCTTGTAGATGACGGCTGGGCCGAGACGATTGAGCTTCTCGGTGGTGAAGAGTTGA
>NZ_RZSW01001140.1:0-630 GCF_003997375.1 Mesorhizobium sp. M5C.F.Ca.IN.020.29.1.1
GGATGTCGTCGGCATGCATTTCTTTTCGCCGGCCAACGTCATGAAGCTGTTGGAAATCGTGCGCGCCGAGAAGACCGCGCCCGATGTGCTGGCGACAATCGTCGAGCTGGCACGGCGGATCGGCAAGGTGCCGGTCGTCGTCGGCGTCTGCCATGGCTTCGTCGGCAACCGCATGCTGGCCGCGCGGGGGTCGGAATCCGAGGCGCTTTTGCTGGAAGGTGCAACGCCACAGCAGATCGACCGCGTGTTCACCGATTTCGGCTGGCCGATGGGGCCGTTCCAGATGGGTGATCTCGCCGGCCTCGACATAGGCTGGCGCAACCGCAAGGCACGCGGCCAGACGGCAATGATCGCCGACACGCTGTGCGAACAGGGGCATTTCGGCCAAAAAACCGGCAGAGGCTTTTATCTCTACGAGAACGGCTCGCGTACGCCGGCTCCCAATCCCGAGGTCGAAGCGCTAATCCGCGACGAGGCTGCCGAGAAGGGCATCGCGCCGCGCGCGATCGGCGCTGACGAGATCATCGAGCGGACACTCTATCCGATGATCAATGAGGGGGCGAAGATCCTCGAGGAAGGGATCGCTGCCCGCGCCTCCGATATCGATGTCGTCTGGGTAAACGGCTACGG
>NZ_RZSW01001141.1:0-609 GCF_003997375.1 Mesorhizobium sp. M5C.F.Ca.IN.020.29.1.1
GTCTGGAAGAGCCGGCCGAGGACCAGCTCGCCGAGCAGGCGATCGCAGCCCATGTCATCTATGCCGCCGAGCAGCGGCATGCGGTGGAAGTGCCCGCCAGCGACAAGGATCATCTGCAGACTTGGCTGTCCAATAGGGTCGGCCTGAAGCTGGTCGCACCGGATCTGGTGGCGGAAGGGTTCCAACTCGTCGGCGGCCGGCTGCTGCCTGCTGGCGAGAGCAAGGCTGCGATGCTGCTTTATGAGGACGACAAGGGCGAGCGCATCTCGCTGTTCGTCACGGCTGAATCGGCCGAGAAGGCCAAGGGCACCTATGGGTCGGAAGAGAACGGCCCCGAAGCCGTCTACTGGCTGGACAAGGGCTATGGCTGCGCCGTCGTCGGCTCGCTGCCGCGCGCGCAGCTGACTGCGGTGGCCAAAATCGCCTACAGCCAGCTTCTGGCCGGGATGGCCAGCTGAGCTGCGCCTGTTTTTTGTGCATGACCCTTTCCGAAAATCGATTTCGATTTTGGGGGTCATGCACCAGCCGAAACTGTCACAATTGAGCCCGAATCGAGGTGCGATAGCGCTTGACGGATGCTGGCGCTTCGGCTGTGTTGTCGACACTTCT
>NZ_RZSW01001142.1:0-605 GCF_003997375.1 Mesorhizobium sp. M5C.F.Ca.IN.020.29.1.1
CAATGTACTCTGCTACTATGTCGATGCTGCATCGGCAGATCGTCTTCGGGATGAGGCTGATCGGACAGTTTCCTTCCTCTGGTTCGCAGACGAGGCTCGACCTTGTCGAAAGCGAGCACGCCCTAATCGTCGAGGCGATTGCCGAGCAGAATGCGCCGCGCGCGTACGAGGCGATGTTCGAGCACCTCAGCAAATCTCGACGCCGACTGCTGGGGTTCGATGCAGTTCCCGATTGGAGCCGCCAACGTCCTACGACGCCACATGGAGAGACCGTGCGCTAACCCCCGCGCGGCTTACAGATCATGTATGGGTTGGTCCTCTTCTATCATCTAGCAGCCACTCCGTTCCCCACTGCAGAGCTACCGTTGCCTCTCTTTCGGCCTAGGCGCGCATAGATCGGGCCCTGGCGCCTCCCTACTCCCGTGCGTCGCGTCCGCTCAACTTGAAGCTCGGGTCGCGCCACAGTGCGTCTATAATCCGAGCGCTGCGAAGTTGCCGGCTAACGTCAAATGGACAAAATCGGCAGAGGTGATGGGTGTCGAGGAAGACGAGTATCGCCGCGAAGAGTGCGCGCAATTCGTTGGGTCGATCTCGATGCACGACGC
>NZ_RZSW01001143.1:0-605 GCF_003997375.1 Mesorhizobium sp. M5C.F.Ca.IN.020.29.1.1
ATCCTGCCGTAATTGCGCTCGAGCATGTGCGGAACCAGCGCCTTGTTGCAGTAGAAGACGCCGTTGACGTTGATGTCGATGACCCGGTGCCAATCCTCCACCGAATAGTCCCAGGTCGTCATGTTCGGTCCGGTGATGGCCGCACTGGTGACCAGGATATCGACCGCGCCAAGGGCATCGATCGTCTGCCGGGCGGCCTGTTCGACCGCCACGGCATCGGCGACTTCGACAGTCACGCTATGCAAATCGGCAATGACAGCCTTGGCCTGCTCGATCTGGGTGGGGTCGCGATCCCAGACGCAAACGCGCCCGCCCTCTTCAGCGATTCTTAGCGCGACAGCCAGGCCGATTCCGGACGCGCCACCAGTGATCACGGCCGACCGCCCGGCAAACCGTCCCGCAAAACTCATCGGCATGTGCTCTTCCTCCCAATCGGCGGCGAATGTGAAGTCAATGGCGGAGGAGTTCAAGCCAGAGGCTGAAGCTCCGAACAGGTTCATGGTGGGCCACGAGGCGGTAGGAAAAGCCGCGGCAGGGCTAGAGCGTCGGGCTAGCTGGAGTTACGCCGCGCGCACCGGTTCAGACGTTCTTGATCGATTTCCAAT
>NZ_RZSW01001144.1:0-599 GCF_003997375.1 Mesorhizobium sp. M5C.F.Ca.IN.020.29.1.1
GATGACAGCCGCATGCAACGCATAGACTTTGGCTGTCGTCCCGTCGCCGCTCATTTCGTCGCCGTTCCGAACAGGCCTTGCGGGCGGAACACCAGCACCATGGCAACGACGAGCGTGGCGATGATCTTGGCCAATGTCGGCGAGAAGAACACCGAGATGATGCCGTCGGAGACGCCGCGCTTCAGCTGGTCGGCATAGGGCGAAGCCGGAGCGCCGCCAGCCTGGTCGATCTGCGGCTCGCCCGAGAAATAGAGGCCGCGCGATGTCAGCCCATAGATGATCACCGCGAGGAACGCGACGACGAGGCCGATCGCGATCAGCACAGGCAGGCGGTTGAGCCGCCGGATTCTGGGCTCGGCCGTCTCGGCGCCGCCAAGTTTCAGGGACTGGACCATCTCCCCCTCCCCTCACCCGCCTTGCATGACCGACAGCGGGCTCGCCGGCGTCGCGCCGGCTGAGGTCGCGGTGTAGGCACGGCCAAGGTCCAGCGAACCGGTCGACAGGCGGGCGAGCACCTGGCCGTCATAACTGTCGATGACATAGGTGAGCGGGATCAGCTTTTCGCCGTCGGTCTTCTGGTCGCTGACGACGGCATACCC
>NZ_RZSW01001145.1:0-598 GCF_003997375.1 Mesorhizobium sp. M5C.F.Ca.IN.020.29.1.1
GTTATGACGCGCTGCCCGCGCCCGAACAGTTCAGCTGAGCGGAAGAGGTTCCGCCCCGTTAAATCATTGTTTTGGTGGATGCTGGATGACGACATGGCTTACCTATCTGCGAACAAATCTTCGGTTCAGTCCTTGAGTAAAACAAGAACTAGCGATGTTAGACGAAATGGCCAAAAGCGACGCCGGTATCGGCGCAAAGCTACACGACCAGATATGTCTTCCGCAGTCACGATCCAAAGTCTAATGAGCGGAGCGGCGATGATCACGTGAAAGTTCTGTCGCAAGACTGCGAACAAGAAAACACACATGGCGGCAACAGGAGGGCGGTCCCTCAGAATGACATTTCCTGGAAGGGTGAGGTCCTGATGTTGCATCTCGATGTGCATTGCTATTTCCGATCCTCCGGCCTGCCGGGAATACGAATTGCGCCGCTGGCGATCAGCGCATCGATGTGCTCTTGATCGATGCCAGTCTCCCGCAGAACCTCGACCGTATGCTCGCCCAAATCGGGCGCAGGGCGATCAAAGATGAGCGACGAGCCGGAGAGCTTCAGGGGTTCTAGTATGACACGATAGCGGCCCCCGTAGCTGTGCTTGAC
>NZ_RZSW01001146.1:0-594 GCF_003997375.1 Mesorhizobium sp. M5C.F.Ca.IN.020.29.1.1
CAATAGGCCATGTCGGGCCGGCCCCAAGGGCCGTAGACGGTGAAAAACCGCAAGCCGGTTTGCGGCACCCCGAAGAGATGGGCATAGGTGTGGCTCATCAATTCATCTGACTTCTTGGTAGCAGCGTAGAGCGAGACGGGCCTGTCGACCTGATCGGTCTCGCTGAACGGCACCTTGCGGTTGCCGCCATAGACCGAACTCGACGAGGCATAGACCAGATGCTCGAATGCTGGCTGCGCGCGACAGAATTCGAGCACTTCGAGATGGCCGACGACATTGGAACGGACATAGAGCCTCGGATTGTCGAGTGAATGGCGCACACCCGCCTGAGCGGCGAGATGGACAATCCTGGTTATGCCTTGCCCGGCCAAAGCGGTGGCGAGCGCGCCCTGTTCGGCGATCTCGATCTCATGAAATGAAAAATTCTTGTGGGGCTGAAGGCGGGCGAGCCGCCCCTCTTTGAGCGCCAGGTCGTAATAGTCGTTCATATTGTCGACGCCGACGACTGCTTCCCCCCTGCTCAAGAGGTGGTGGCAAACGTAGCTGCCAATGAATCCCGCGGCTCCAGTGACAAGTATAGGCAACAAGGTTCTC
>NZ_RZSW01001147.1:0-592 GCF_003997375.1 Mesorhizobium sp. M5C.F.Ca.IN.020.29.1.1
AAAAAACAGCCCCGCCGCTACATTTGCGAAGCGACGGGCCTCCACCCCATTCCCCCAGACCTGATCATGCAATTGCGGTGCCAGACGTGTTGACCCATTGCGGCGCACCTTATGGCTTCTACACAGCGGAATTGCCGCCACATACTTCGTTCGAATGTTTCGACTCCATTAGCTTGAGCGCATGTTTTCCGCCAGCCAGGTGAGCGCCCCCCCCGAAGGCTCGCTTGTCAGGCCCAGCGGCCTCCCCCCACACAAAGCCGCTGGGCCGTCCCCGCTGGAGCGAAGCGCGTTGTCCCGCATAGGAGCAACCCCCTTGACTAAGACCTCGCCTGCACCGGTCGAACGAATGGCAACTTTCTGTCTGAATGTGTTTACGGTCCATTCTCCGAGATCCACGCATGGCTTCGCGTGGGAGACACAGTAACTCCCCTTTTAAAGGCGTCGAGATGCTACGAGCACCGCAAAGCCAGTTCCTGAAGAAGATCGGGCGATCTGCCAGCGGGTGGTCGACCAGATAACCGCCGACGCTAAATGGTACAGCACCTCGATAGACGGCCAGATTCTGGCCTCGACCACGCTGACTCTCTTCCAA
>NZ_RZSW01001148.1:0-592 GCF_003997375.1 Mesorhizobium sp. M5C.F.Ca.IN.020.29.1.1
AGACGGTGCGGGTCAGCAAAGCCTCGGCCGACCAGCGCGCCGGCCGCGCCGGGCGCACGCAGCCGGGCGTCGCCATCCGGCTGTGGCGGGCCGAGCAGACGGCAGCGCTTCCCGCCTTCACCCCGCCGGAAATCCTCGAAGCCGATCTGTCGGGGTTGATGCTCGATTGCGCCGCCTTCGGTGTCGTCGACCCGGTGAGCCTTTCGTTCCTCGATCCGCCGCCAACCCCAGCACTCAACGAGGCAAGGTCGCTGCTTCGTGCGCTCGACGCCATCGACGAGGCAGGGCGCCTGACGGAATCGGGTGCTGCGATGCGCAGGCTGGCGCTGCCGGTGCGGCTGGCCCACATGGTCGCCGACGCGGCAAAGACCGGCCAGGCGTTCGAAGCGGCCATGCTCGCCGTGCTGCTCACCGAGCGTGGCCTTGGCGGCGATGGCGCCGACCTCGAACGGCGGCTGATGCGGTTCCGATCCGAAAGATCGCCGCGCGCCACCGCCGCGCGGCAGCTCGCCGAGCGATTGGCGAAACAGGCCTCAGCCTCCCCCTCGAGGGGAGGGCCGGCGCGCGAGCCGAGCGCAGCGAAGCGAGGGAG
>NZ_RZSW01001149.1:0-584 GCF_003997375.1 Mesorhizobium sp. M5C.F.Ca.IN.020.29.1.1
GTTTGTTGTTATGCTTCGAGTGACGTGCATTTACGACTTTGAGTCTTCGCATCGTACTTTCCGAAAATCGAATCCGGTTTTCGGGCCGGTGCGATAGATTTGTGAGGTTCGGGTTATCCCGCCTGAATCAGGAAGGGCCGATGACGCAACGACCCACCTTCACCAGCGATCGCAGCCTGGCCGGGCGCCTTGCTCCGAGCCGGCTGGCGACACGGGTCTCGATGACGGTCGAGCGTGGCTGGCCGTTGCTTCTTCCGCTGGTCATTGTCGCCAGCCTGTTCCTCAGCGTCTCGTGGCTCGGCCTCTTCCTTCTGCTGCCCGACACGGCGCGCATGAGCCTCATGGCAGTGTTCGGCATCGCAGCCCTTGCCGCGCTCTATCCCCTGCGTTTCTTCCGGGTGCCGACCAGCGCCGAGATCGACCGGCGCATCGAGGCTGCCAACCAATTGCTGCACAGCCCGGTGCTGGTGCAGACCGACCGGCCGAGCGGCAGGGAGAGTATTTTTTCGCAAGCGCTGTGGCGTGAGCACCAGAAACGCATGGCCGAAAAACTCGGGAACCTTGGTGGCGACATGCCACGCACC
>NZ_RZSW01000114.1:0-13873 GCF_003997375.1 Mesorhizobium sp. M5C.F.Ca.IN.020.29.1.1
GCTCGGACAGGCTCGTCAGCTGGGCGGGAAACCTGAAAATCTCGGCGCGGGCGGCGAGTTTGTCCTCGTCCTCCAGGCGCGGCACCAGCCGCCGCTCGAGTTCAGTCGCAAGGGTGGCGATTTCCCGCTCCATGGTCTTTGCGTCGACCCGCGCATCCAGCGCAAAGGTCGTCCCCCAGACCTGCTCGCGCGAGGCCGTCGACAGGCCGCCGAAGAAAGCCTCGAAACCCTTGATCAGATCGGCCTTGGTCAGCATCAGATAGACTGGAAGGCGGATTTCGAGCCGGTCGTTGAGCTCTGCCAGGCGACGACGGATCTTGCGGCCATGCGCCTTGATGGCTTCGTCGCCCTCTGAAAGCGCGTCGATCGACAGCGCGACGATCACGCCGTTGAGCGCCCGGCGGCCGCGATGCTTTTTCAAGAGGTCGAGGAAGCCCAGCCATTCCGCCGCATCGACGTCCGGCTGGCTCTCCTGCTGCACGTAGCGGCCCGCCGTGTCGATCAGAACTGCGTTCTCGGAGAAAAACCAGTCGCAGTTGCGCGTGCCGCCAACCCCCTGCAGATCGTCGGTGAGGTCGATCGGAAAGTTCAGGCCGGACTGGCGCAAGGCCGTGGTCTTGCCGGTGGCCGGCGGCCCGACGATCACGTACCAGGGCATCTCGCGTAGGAACTTGCGTCCGCCCAGCTTGCGGCGCTTCAATTCGACCATCACCTCGGCGAACTTGGCGCCGACGGCGGCGACGTTCTCTTCGCCGGGGCTCAGCGGTTTTTCCACCACGGGCGCAGCGATTTCGGCGACGAACATGCGGTTGGCCCGGATCGCCCGGCGTTGCGCGACGATCAGCCAGATCAGCCAGAAGATGACCAGCAGCGCAACGATGACGATGCGGACATTTTCCGAGGCGAAGGGTTCGTAAGCACCGACCCTGACGATCGGGCCGAACACCCAGATAACCAGGGAAAGCAGCGCGATGCCGATCAGCGTCCACAGCCAGCGCGATGTCAGGACCGCCCACAGGAAGCGCAGGATGAACATCTCACAGCCTCTTTTCGACCAGCACCTCGACGCGGCGGTTCAAGGCCCGTCCCGCGCGCGTGCTGTCGTCGGCCACTGGATCGGTCGCTGCACGTCCTTCGAAGCGAATGCGGTCCTGCGGCACACCGTTCTGGACCAGCATCTCGGTAATGGTTGCTGCGCGCGCTTCGGACAGCCGCTGGTTGGTGGAAAGCGGATTGGACCGTTGCAAAGGAATACTGTCGGTATGGCCGACCACGGTGATGTTGCCGATCAGTTCCTGATTGGCGAGGATCACTTTGGCGATTGAGCCGATCAGCGGTTCGAAGCCTTCCGTCAATGTCGGCCGCGACGACTGGAACAGTTCGGGGTTGGAGGCCTGAATGATCAGCCTGGCCAGCGAGACGCTCTCGGTGCCGCTGAGCGCGGCCCTGAGATTGGCCGGCGCTCCGGCCTGAAACTCCGGCACCAGCGCAAAATCCACTGCCTCCGGCGGTGGCGCGTCGACCTGTGGCGATGTCCGGCTGATTTCGCCGCGCGTGGGCGGCGGCAAAGCACGAACCAGGGTCGAAAGCTCAACCGCCTGACTGCTCAGTCCCATCGACAGCCCGAGATAGATTGCAGTGGCGAGAACCGCCGCGCCGAGCCCCATCACCCAGATCGGCACGATGAAGCGCTGCGGCTCGTCGGATGCGATCACGCCTTTCCAGTTCGGCGACAGCGGCGCACCGTCGGCATCGGCATCGCGCAGAAAGCGCGCCGCAGCAACGCGAACGGCATTGAGCGAGCGGTCGCCCGACCGGCCTGGAACACGATATTTGCCGCGGAAGCCCAGCGCCAGGCAATGATATTGCAGTTCGAGCAATTCGCGATCCCGGTTCGGATGCCGCTCCAGTTCGTCGAGACGGGTGAAGAACTGCGTGCCGGCATCGACATCGCCTCGCAGCATAACCACAAGCGGCTGGCGCGGCCATGCGCTGGCGCCGCCCCATGGCGTGTTCAGAGCCAGATCGTCGAGCAATGCCGCCACCACCCAGGCTGCCTGGTCGGCGCGCTCCAGAGAGGACCCCGCCGCCATTGCCGCGTCACGCGCCCGAACCAACTCATCGAGCAGCCGGGTGCGCAGCGCTTCCGGGTTTTCCGGCGGCAGTGCGCTTTCAAGCTCGGGCGCGAACTCGAGCAGCGGCGCGAATGCGTTGACCAGCGTGTTGGGATGCGTGCGCGACCGTTTGATTGGCACACCCGACAACAGTGGCGCCATCGGTCGCGGCATCGGCGCGCCGGTTAGTCGTATGCGGGTGCGTTCGCGATCCTCCGACAGTCCGAAAGGATCATCCCGGCTCATCATCTCACCTGTTTACCGAATAGCAGTCGACTTGCGGCTCGCTCGGCAGCACGCCCGACACGCCGATGACGAAGCCGGGGGCATCGAGCAGCGAGGCCCAGTGCTCGCTTTTCTGATCCAGCTCAAGGCACAGCCGATCGCCGTCGTAGGGGATTTCGCGCGGCTGGGAATGAAGCGGCTTCAGCGGGATGCCGGGTAGACGGGACTTCCACAGGCCCTCGAACTGATCGGCCGAACCGACGGTCGCCTGGTTGACGAAAATCTTGCGCAAGGCATCCTCCGACAGCTCGGAACCGACCCGGATGACGATTCGGCTGGCCACCAGCAGCTTCGGGTTGTCGATGCGGATTTTCCAGACATTGGTCGAATGCCGCATGACCGGCAGTGCGCGTGATTTAGGCTCGATGTAACGCAGGCTCAGGATGAGCGAGCGCAAGGCGTCGGCCAGCGCCGAATAGGCGGGGCCGGGCGCCATGTGATCGTAGGCCGGCAACTCGCTCAGCCGTCGCGCGCTCGAGCCATAGGTCGCCATTGAGCCGGCAAGACCGGCAAGCTCCAGGTAAAGCTCGGCCGGATGGAAGACATCCTGAGCCAGCATGTGGGCCAGCCGCGGACGCGCCGCATTGGCGAGATTGAGCATCAGCAGGTCTTCGACGCTGCGCCCCGGTCCGCCCATGACCATTTTGCCATGCGCCTCGGCGATCTGGTCGAGGCCGGTGACGACTTCCAGAAGCAGCTGCCGGTACCAGGCCACCGCCCCGGTAACCAGTGTCGGCGGCAGGAACGTCTCGTCCAGGGAGACGCCGCCGTCGGCTCTAACCCCTTTGATGTCGGCTATGGGCAGGGCGGTGTAGCCGCCAACCGATTTTCCCGGTGCAATCAGCAGCGCCTGCGGGCGGGCGATTTCGATTTCTTCAGGATCCGCACCGCCCTGGACGGCGTCGCGCACCGAAACGATCCGCCCATGATAGCGTGCGCCTGTCGATGCGGCGTGCGCCGGATCGAAGCCGACACCGCCGGCAGGTTCGAGCGGCAGGGCGACCAGCACCGGTCCGGCGCCGGTATCGGCGGTGACCGGCAGCGGTCGCGGCGCGTCCATCAGGTCAGGGATGGAGAAGGGGGTTGCATCCGGAAAGATGCCCCGTGCCGACAGGATCGAGACCTGGCCGGCATCGAGCATTGCCTGGTCCAGCGTCAGCTGCTGAAAGCCGAACGTATGCAGCTGCCCGGCCTGCAACGCGCCGCGCACCGTCGCCTCGAAGAAGCGATCCTGCTGCTGAAAATGCTGGGTCCGGAGAAACAGGCCTTCGGACCACAGCACCCTGTTTGCATCGCTCATGCCGCTACTTCCTGCATCGAGCACCCCTTGCCCTGGCCGCTAGGCGGAAATGCCGCCGCTGCCAAGCGTGACGTTGACGGTAACTGTTGATCCCGACGACACCGACTTGGTCGTACGCCAGGTCCGGCCGCCGGGCTCGCGAACGAGGGCAACGAAGCCCAGCGCAGCCGCGTCCGGCTCGACCGTGATGGTTTTGGAGGCGGTCTTTCCAGGCCCGACGGAGATCTGGTCGGATCCGATGAGATCGCCTGCGAGTGCGGAGCCGGCATCCCCCTGCAACGCGAAATAATCGGCCGAGTTGAATTTACCGGTGCTGCGCAGCCGCATCACGAGGACCGTCACGGGCCGGTCGCCGCCACCTGGTCCCGGGTTCATGCCGGCCGCCCCGGTCAGATTGACAGTGACCGCCGATGGTTTTGGCGGACCACTCTGGCAAGCCGCCAGCAGCCCGGTTGCGCCCAGGGCAACGATAAATTCACGGCGATCGATCATTTTTCACTCCTCCTCATATGCATCCCGAAAATCAGCGCCGATTTCGCCGAGGAAGCTCGATTCCGCACTCTGGGCGATTTCACGATGGCGTTTCTGGTATAGCTCCCACAGCTTGGCGCTGCGCCCGCCGGAAAGCAGGGTGCCGATCGCGGAACTCGACTTGAGCTCTTTCTCGATCGCTGCCGGGTCAAAACGGTCAATCATTCGCCGCAACGCGGACTGCACGCCTCGCCATGCGCGCACGTGATGTTGCGCGAGATCGCGGACGGCGTCGGCGATTGCGGCTTCGCCGGCCAGAAATCCGGGGCTGCGCTCGGCGATAAGGGTCACGATGACGTCGTCGACCGTCGGCAGAAACTTGAGCGGATTGACTTCAGAGGCCCCCACCACCGTCTGGGCGACGCGAGCGTTCCCCTTTTCCTCGGCTCGCTTGCGCAGCAGCTGCATCAGGCCTTCCATCATGAGCCGATACTCGCGACCGAATTTCTCCATTTCCGCGACGCTGTCGCGTCCGGGAAAATCGGCTTCCTCAATGCCCATGCCACTCAAGAACGCGGTGCGAAGCGCCGTGTTCGCCTGTTGCACCGCTGCCGGGGAGGGGGCGGGCGCAACGCCTGCACGTGGCGGAGAAGGGATATCTGCCGCCTGGCCAGGCAAATCCCAGGGACTGGCCGACTGCGGCCTTCCGGCGATGTGTTGGCGTTGACCCGTCGAGCCGGCACCGTTTCTCAAATCGGGCGAGGCGGCCGGCCCGAAACCGAAATCGTCATCGAAATCGGATGACCTTCCTGGAACAGGCTGGCCTGGAGTGGACTGGCCCCGAACGGGCTCGCTTGCACCGGAAGGCGTGGGATCGAGGCTAAATGGGTCTGCGGGGCCTGACGCACCACGTGGTTCGGAAAAGGCAGCGCCTCTTGGCGCGGGCGTCGCTACCGGGTCGAGGCTGAAAGGGTCGTCGAAGGCAGGCGAACTGCGCTGGTTGGCGCGCTCGAACGCTCCTGGAATTGGCTGCTCGAACGGGTTCGGCAGATCGGCGGGGCGCGGTCGGCGCGGCTCTTCTTCGACCGTGGCTGAAAAGAAATCATCGCGGCTGATGCTTACCGGCGCTCGTGATGCCGGCGGCGACCGTTCCGGGAACGATTGGCTGGCTGCTGGTGCTTGAGCGGCCGGCGTCTGCAGATCGACGCCTACGATGTAGTCGCCCAGCCTCAGCCGCATGCCGTTCTGAAGACGGACCGACGTCCCGGCGCCGAGCGGGCTGTCGGAGTCGTTTATGAACAAGCCGCTGCTTGATGTGTCGGTAACGAAATACCCATCCCGCCCGCCGGTGATCCTGCAATGGGCGCGTGAAACGAACATGTCGGGATCGTCGATCTGCCAGCCCGCGTCCGCGCTACGGCCGATCACCAGTTCACCTTCGTCCAGCCGGGTCTGCCGTACCGCCTGGGTCCGTGGCCCGTGCTCCAGCGTCAGCAGCAGACTCATGCCGCGACCTCCGCCATTTCCGGCCGCCATCCGACGATTGTCCGCAGCCGCATATCGTCAGCATCGCCCCTTTCAGCGGGCCGCGCAAGCCAGCTGGTTCGGCCGAGCTGCACCGCTCCGATACGGGGCTGCGGCACTGCTTCACGCGCGAGCACGATCCGCAGATCGACATCAAGCGATTCCCCAACCATGTCACGAACGGCCTGTTTGAACATTTTCAGACGTTGACCGCCCGGCAGGAACGTTTTGAACTCCTCATACCCAAGCGGGCCGACGCGGAGTTCGATCCTGCTTTGGCGGCTGAAAACGCGCGGGCCGATCGTCGCCCCGCGACCCAGAACCGCGTAAGCTTGGGCAAGTCGGGTCTGGAGCGACGCCGGTATGGTCATCCAGGTAGCAACGAACTCCTTGATCTGGACCGGCACCTTGAACGCTTCCGCCAGGAACAGTGTCAGCCGCTCCGGACCGTCGACCTGGCTGGCGAGCGACGCGGCCTGGCGAAGCTTCACTGCGTCGAGATCGAGATTGTCGGTGCCGGGAAGTCCGATTCCCGCCATGGCTTCAAGCATGGCCCTTACCCGGCCGCCGACCGCCCGTTCGACCTGTACTGCCGGATGCGCGTCGGCCCAGGCCCGATAGTACAGGGCGATCATGCGGTGCTGGAGGATATTGACGAAGTCCACGAACGTCGTGTCGCTGGTCTGCCGTGCGTCGGCGCCGGTGAACCAGCGCTGCGACAGACGATCGAGCACCCAACGTGTCAAATGAAGCGGCATCGGACCTTCCGGTCCCATCAGCCCGAGATTTGCAACCGTGACCCGGGCCGGCGTCCCGACCTTCCCCGGCGTCTTGTCCTTCGCTTCGCGGAACGCAACCACGTCCTTGGCGGAAAAGCTAAGACGCACATGCTGCCCGAGCCTTGCCGGCTCGCGATCCGCGTGGCCGGAATAGCCGAATAGCCCGCCCCTGCGTTCGAGCCGGCGCAACAGTTCGAAAAAATCGAATGTATCATCCAGCTCTTCGACCCGGTCCAAGTCGAATTTGTCTAGATCAGGTAGCGATTGCCGGGCGTCATCGGCCATGGCACATCCTCCTGCTTCTGCAGCAGCCGCGTGCGGGTCCGCACAAAGCCGTTTAGTCCGGCGTGACGGGCAAACAGCCGTGCAAGCAAGGCTGAAAGCAGCAATGTGCTTTGCCCTGCCAAAACCGACTGGTCCACATGCAGCGTCACTTCCGTGCCCCGTCCGAAGCACATCGGCCCATCGATCTGCAGCCGTTCGACGACGGACCGCGAGTCGATGCGAACAATCGAGTGCACATTGCGGGCGAGGCTCGGATCTCCCCGGTCGGCATAGAGATCGAGCAGCGCATGCAGCGGATCGACACCGCGGCCTTCCTTGGCAAGGCTGAGAAAGTTGAGCGCCAGCTGCGCCACCAGCCGCCAGGCGAGATTGTCGGCGCGGGACTCGCCTTGGGCGCCCGCCGGCAGCGCGGCCGGGATAGCCGGCTGGGGCGGGCGCAACGCACCGATAAGCCGGATCGTTTCGACCGGATCGCCAGTCTCCAGCGTCAAGGTAGGGTTGTCGTCGAGGATCGGCAGGTCCCGGTTGGTGCAAAGCGCCACGATGTCGAGACGCTTCAGCGGCCGGTTCGCCGGACTTCCGACCGGCCGTGAAACCGATAGGAAAACGTCGTCTCCAGTGTATGAGGTGCGGGTCAACCCGTCGCGCCGTTCATCTTCGGTGGCCCGGCGAGGGCGCCGTTCGGTGGAATAGACCCAGCCATTGCTGCGGTTTTGCCCCAGGCTGAAGAGCTCCGGAATTTCGGCGTCGGGGCCCTCGGCGTCGGCGTCCTCGACGTGGGTCACCCGATAGATTTCGAAGTCCCGCGCCCGCGTGCGGTCGGCATGCAGCACTTGCCGCGTTCTGCGCGGATCAAGCTCGATGACGTTGCAGTCACGCTCGAAGAGGTTGATGATCGGCGTCGCAAAAAGTTCAAAATCCGCCGGCGTCACATCGGCAAGTTCGGGTACCGGACGCCGGAACATGAAGATGATCTCGAGCCCGGCGTCGCATCTGCGCACGACCGATTGCAGTCCTGAAACCCGCACGTAGTGAAAGCGCTCGGGCATCATGAAATATTCGCGCAGCAGACGGTACCCTTCGAATGTCGGACGGGTTCGAGGCATCAACGCCTCGTCGTCGCTGATGCCGACCATTTCGGGCCCTGGCAAAGGCGATAGCGGATTGGCCTTACCCTCGGCTCGTGCACCAACGGCCGAGCAGGCGCCGAAAATCGCGTCGAACAGCAATGGCGCTTTGGCGCGCCCGGCGAAATAGAAATCAAGCCGCTCAAGCGCCAGTTCGTCGAGCCTGCCTTTTCCGGCCCGACCCAGCGTGATACGCAGCGCCGCCTCGCCGCCAACGCCGCCGATCGGTGTTATGCCGGCCGCTGCCAACCCGCTGCGATCCTGGAAATAGCTTACCGAGGTGATCGTTATCGGCCAAAGCGTCATTTCCTGCGCGGTGGTGAATGTGCAGCGCGTCGACAGGCCGGGTTGCAGACTGGACACCAGCCGCGTGTTCCGGTTGACGACATGGCCGGCAATCATCGACTGGACCTGCTGGCCGGGTTTCAGCACTGCCATCGCCGTTGCCGGCGCCGGCGTAACCAGATCGGGATAGAGGACATCCAGGACGCTGCGTGAAAACCGCGAACGCTCGGCATCGACTTTCAACCGGGTGCGCGCGGCGAGGAAAGCGACGCCGTCAAGCAGCCGCTCGACATACGGGTCCGGGCAGGGGACCGTATCGAGCGAAAGATTGCGCGCCACCGCCGGATGCATGTCGGCAAATTCCGCCGCGAGTCCGCGGATATGGGTCAGTTCCTCCTCGTAATATTCTACGAAGACCCGATCCATCTCAGCTTTCCCTAAATTCGGTCCGCGCCAGGCCGTTGTCGAGATTGATCGTGGTGCGCAGGCGCATGCGTTCCGGCGTCGGCGTCATGATCAGCACGGCGTCTATCTCGATCTTAAGGCCCACACTTTTGTCACCGAGGGTCACCGTTACCTTGGTTGCGCTTTCCTTGAGACGGGGCTCGAACGTGGCAAGGACCGAGCGGATCTCGCGCGCCAGGGTCTCGCGATCAAAGTCGCGGGACGAACGGCCCGAAAAGGAAGGCACACCGTAGTTGACTACACTTCGGCGCACCTCCGGAAAATCGGCCAATGATGGCGGATTGTCTGCGGCCTGTTCACTTTCGAAATCGGAGAGAAGCGGAACAGCTTCGAAACGCTCGGTGTTGAACAAGGCCTCGATGTCGCGCCGCACGGCCTCCTTGAGGACGCGGGCGGATACGACCACGCCACGGCTTTCGATCTCCGCGCGGTGTTGGGTCTGAAAGGCCAGGCGCTGCAGACGCCGCTTCTGATCGGGCGTCAGCTCCGCGTCGGTATCGATAAGCCGCGCGCTGCCCGCCAGCAGGGCATCCAGCCGGTCCGCGCCAAGCTCGTCCTGTAAGGTCTGGCGCAGCCCGTCTATCTCGGAGGTCACGCCCGGCAGGTCGTTGACGAGGCGGTCCCAAAGAGAGGGCTGGACCGCTTCGCGTTTCGCTCGCGAACTACCGGTTACCTGTAGCTTGTCCGCGCCGGGCCGCCGCACCTCACTTGCCGACATAGACATCCATTTCGATTTCGTCATCCTTGTTATAGACGAACTTGATCTTCTTGTAGGCGAAGCTGACCTCCTCCTCGATCAGGTCCGCTTCATCTTCGGCCTGTTGCATGTCGTATTCCATTATGGAAGCGTCGGTCAGGGTAACGACCAGATAGTCGCTGGTCTCGCCATCGATGGTCCGGCGGGCGGAGAACACAACTTCGTCCAGCGCCTTGTTGTCGAACAGCGCTTTTTTCAGATAGGGCGAGGACTTGTCATAGTGCTTGGTGAACTTGATCATGCCCAGGGACACACGACCGCGGCGTGAGAGCGAATTCGGATCGTACGGCGCGATTATCTTGTAGTCGACCCCATGCACTTCGATTTCATCCTCGTGGCCGTCTCGAACGCTTGGACCTTTGATATCCGGAACCTTTAGAAAACCATCAATTTTCACTGGCATTGTCTTTCTCCACCGCTTTCAAACAGAACAAGGTGTAGTTGCTGCGAATCAAGTCTTTACGGACGGGAGTTCCGACACCAGTCGGAGCGAAGCGTTGATGCCCTCCAACTGGTAATGCGGACGCAGATAGAAGCGAGCATTGTAGTAGCCCGGCCGTCCTTCCACGCTGTCGACCTGGACCTCAGCCGCAGCAAGCGGACGCTTGGCGCGCGCCTTGTCGTCGGCAAAGGCGGGGTTGGCCAGCACGTATCGGTTGATCCACTCGGTCAACCAGATCTGCATGTCGGAGCGTTCCTTGAACGACCCGATCTTGTCGCGCGCAATGGCCTTGAGGTAGTGCGCAAAGCGCGAAACCGGGAAAAGATAGGGCAGGTTGGCGCTCAGCCGCTCGTTCGACTGTGCGTCGGGATCGACCAGCCGGCCGGCACGTGTCTCGTCGTCCTGCAGCGAATGCGCGCCGATGAAAGCCGCGAGATCCGTGTTTTTCCTGTGCAGGATGGGCATCAGCCCCAGCTTGGCCAGTTCTGCCTCGCGCCGGTCGTCGATGGCGACTTCCGTCGGACATTTCATCGCGATCGACCCGTCGTCGGTCGGGAAGCTGTGCACCGGCAGGTTGAGCACCGTGCCGCCATTCTCGACGCCGCGGATCTGCGTGCCCCAGCCATAGAGCTTGTGACTGCGGTTTATGTTGACGCCCATCGGGAAGGCGGCGTTCATCCAGACATATTTGTTGTGGTCGCCGTGCACCTCTTCCTCGAAGGTGAAGCCCTTCACCGGAACGGTCTCCGCGCCATACGGCAGTCGTGCCAGGACGCGGGGCATGGTCAGGCCGATGTAGCGCGCGTCCTCGCTCTCGCGCAGCGATTGCCACGAGGCATAGGCCGGGTTTGAGACGATCATCTGAAGGTCCTGCGGGTTCGGCAGTTCCTGCCAGCTGTCCATGCGGAACAGGCGGGGCGAGGCGGCGGCGATGAACGGCGTATGCGCGGAGGCACACACACCCGACATATTGCGCAGCAGGCCGACGTCACGCGGATGGTTCGAGAATTCGTAGGCGCCGACCAGGCAACCAATCGGCTCGCCGCCCAGCATCGAATACTCGTCCGTATAGACTTTCTTGAAGATCGGGCTTTGGTCCCACATCTGGCCTTCATAGTCTTCAAGCGTGTCGGCGAGTTGCTCCTTGGAAATATTCATCACCCGGATCTTCAGCTTCTGATCCGTCTCGGTGTTGTTGACGAGATACCAGAGGCCGCGCCATGTGCCTTCCATTTCGCGCACTTCCGGCGCATGCAGGATCTCGTTCACCTGCTCCGACAGCATCTTGTCTATGCCCGCGATCAGCGACTTGATCGACTTGATCGCGTTGGACGAGATGGTTGTGGTGTCGGAACGGGACTGCGCCGCGAGCGCAAGATTGCGCACGAGTTGCTGCAGCTTTTCGCTGTCGTCCTTCTTGACCTTGAAATCCTTCTCGAGGAGCCCGCTGAATTCTCCGAGGTCGATGGCTTCCGCCTCAGCGGCAACGGCTGTGGTTTTTTGTTGTTCGGCCATGATTTACTCCTGAACCTTGTCGTCGTCGGATAATGCCTGGTTGGCGATCTTGCCGAGAAGCGGCTCGTTGTTCAGAAGTTGCGCTATGCGCTTTTCGGCGTCGACACGGCCGTCCATGAAGCCGAGCAGTTCCTCGAGCTGACGACGCATCTTGAGGATTTCGGCCAATTGCGGAACTTGCTCGGCGATCTTGTCCGGCGCGAAATCACCCATTTTGGTGAAGGTGAGGTCAAGCGCCAGTTCCTCGTCCCGTTCGGCGCCTTCAGCCTGGGGTAGTGTATTTTTCACTCGGGCTTTCACGCGTGGCCCGAGTGCCTCCATGAACTTGGGGAAGCGGTTGGCGTCGGTCTCGACAAAGGCGCGGTCCAGCACCGATTTCGACGCTTCCCTGGTCTGTGAAGCGCCGGAGAGATCGGCCATCACACCCATGACAAACGGCAGTTCGATCGTCGTCGGGCTGCCGTAGGTCTCCACGTCATAGGCGATCTGCACGCGCGGAGCGCGATTTCGTTCGATGACCTTCGCTTTACTTTCGGCTGGCATGGCTTGTTACCTTTCATCCTTCTGAGCCGTCTTCTTGGCATCGGGAACGCCGGCAAGAAGCCGGAATTCCTTCAGCCCCGACGGGGCGAGATCTTCCATCAGTTCAACGAAATCCATATGCACCATCCGGCGCACGCGGCGGGCGAGGTGCGGGATCGGGCTCGACGGTTCGGTGCGGTCATAGAAGGCCACGACAAGGTCCAGGCATTTCACGACGTCGTCGCGCGAGGAAATCCGATCCGGGAGCCCCGTGCTCGGTTCCGCGTAACTTGCCATACTTGCCATCGTATCGGCTCCATTACCGTTTCGAACAGGCGCTGCTGGTTCTGCAGGCGCGGAAACAGGCTTTGCGGCGCCATTCGCGGTGACGCCGGCGGCCGAGTTTCGTTCGAGGGTCGTCAGCAAACGCTGCAGAAACCGCTTTAATTCCGGAACGGTGGCGCCGCTGCCCTCGATGCGGGCATTGAGTGCGGTCTCCACCGCCTCGAGGGCCGCGATCGCGGCGCGCGCATTGGCAAAGAGCGACGTCATCTCCGCGCCGGCCTGATCGATCTGTGCGGCGCATGCGCTGCGCACCCGGTTCACCAATTGGCTGTGCGCGCTCGCCAGAGCCGCCTTCTC
Source organism: Mesorhizobium sp. M5C.F.Ca.IN.020.29.1.1 (assembly GCF_003997375.1). Taxonomy (NCBI): domain Bacteria; kingdom Pseudomonadati; phylum Pseudomonadota; class Alphaproteobacteria; order Hyphomicrobiales; family Phyllobacteriaceae; genus Mesorhizobium; species Mesorhizobium sp. M5C.F.Ca.IN.020.29.1.1. Next base: position 12,514 of record NZ_RZSW01000114.1, read on the forward strand.
GGTCGCGTTCATTCCCGAGGCCGCTTCCTGAAGCATGACACGCTCGTCGAGCGCGCCCTTCTCCAGATCTTCGCCGAGGATCGGGCCGATTGCACGCGGCGCGAAAAACGTCATTTTCCGCAAATCCTTGAGCAGGCCATCCTGACTGTTCTGGAGGTCAGTCAGCGCATTGATGCGGCGCAGGGCGGCGTCGCGCGGCGTAGCACCGGACCGCAGGGCCGGGTGCATGGTTGCCCAGTGCTGATCGAAGGTCTGCGCTATGAGGGTCAGGCCCTCAGCCAGCCCGGCCAGCCGATACTCGTTGGCCAGAGCACGCGTAACGATGACGAGGAGGCGCAGGTCCCGGCCGTGTGGACGCAGCTCTTCGGCCTTGGTGAGCACGGTGGACCAGTCGATCGGAACGGCAACTTCTAACTTGGCGTTCCCTTGATACTCGACCTTTTTCTGCTGTTCCGTCAGACGCTCCAGCTCATGAAAGGCTGGATCGTTGCGCAAATCCTCCCCTGACGGATTTTCACCGTCCAGCGGATTCAGCCAGAGTGCGAGATCAATCACACCATCCCCCAGCGAGCGGCTCCTGGGCCGTGCGTGACCCAACGTTACCACACCGCGACACTTTACCACAATTTAGTTGCTGCTCAATCTTAATGGAAGCTTGCAGAGCGGGGCCTGAGCTCGAAATCGCTGGCGCAATTGTCGAACCCTGTATGTGAAGGCATCCGCAAGAGCTGGGCACTCCACGGCTGTTTGTAGCCGAAGGCGTCGGCTTTGCTGTCAGGGAAGAAGTCGACTGGTTCGAACAGCCAGACGCCCCGTCGATAACGCTCTTTGTCAAGTCGCTGCTTATGTGGCAGTTTATTGCCTGGCAGATTGGAGGAGCAAGTTCAATGGAACAGCGCCGGTCGTCGCAGAGCTTCAAACGCAAGGAACTGGTCGGTAAGCTCAACCCCGTCTGTTTGCGCGCCTTCAAGGCTGCGGCCGACACCGCCAAACTGCGCGGCAATCCTTATGTCGAGCTCGTTCACTGGATCGAACAGCTGGTGCTTTCCGAGCGCTCGGACATGCAGCTGATAATTGCCGACGCCGGGGTGGATGCGAGCCGGCTCACGGCCGATATGACCCGCGCCGTCGACAAGCTGCCCTATGGCGCCACTTCGATCGAGGAGTTTTCCGATCATATCTTTCACGCCATCCAGGAAGCCTGGAGCCTGGCGGGGCTGGAGTTCGGCGTCGAGGAAGTGCGCAGTGCGCATATTCTGCTCGCCTGCCTGAAGACGCCGGTGCTGGAAGGATTGCTGTCAAAGATCAGCGGTGAATTCGACAAGATCGATGCGCAGGCCGTCATTGCGCGGTTCGCAGA
>NZ_RZSW01001150.1:0-582 GCF_003997375.1 Mesorhizobium sp. M5C.F.Ca.IN.020.29.1.1
TCTCGCAACTGTTCGATGAGAGGGAGAAGAGCTGATCGAGCAAGTCCCGGCAGGAGATCGTGATCTTCCTTAACCAGCGCAATCAGCGTGCCGACACCGGCGATACCCTGGCGCGTGACGATCCCAAACTCGGCCAAATGGCCTCGCAAGGCGTTTATCAGCATGGTTGGCTGACGGATCAAAAGTTCGCGCACCCGGTGCAGCATCAGCAGACTCTGCTGCTCCTCGCTCTTTACCGGAACGAAACGCATCGTTGGGTCGCGTCACCGCTTCGCAAATCGCCTCTGCGTCCGTCACATCATTCTTCTCTGGTTGCCGCCCTCGATGCAAGAAGCCTTCCAACCTGATGTGCCCGGTGATCGAGTGCGTTCTTCTCTCAGGCCTTTCATTGCGACCTTTCAAGAAGCCGCGGGCCGGTATGGTGATCTGCGGATCGGGTCCAAATCTTCTGCAAGAGCTTTCAAGCTCGCGAACGATGTCTGGTTTTCCTGATCCAGATCTTTTCGATCATTGTGCCCATTCAGGTCATCGACTTCCTACACCTCCTTTACCGGCGCCAGTTTGTGTGGTGATGCATCCGTC
>NZ_RZSW01001151.1:0-582 GCF_003997375.1 Mesorhizobium sp. M5C.F.Ca.IN.020.29.1.1
AAACAGGTCGTCGCGCGCAGAAATAATGATCGTCGGCGCCGTAATTACTTCCAACGGCAGAACATGTAACGCGGGGGCGCTATCGATGTTGATTCCGGGGAAGCGCAGCGACAACGGCTCAACACTCTTGACGATACTCATGACGCGGTTCCGCTCGGCCCGAGGCGCAGCCGCAACCAGTGCGGGCCGAACCCCGAGGAAGCGAACGAGCACTGACGGCGCGATCTTCTCGGTGGCCCACCATGCGAAGTCGCCGCCGGCATTGACGACCCTGAATACGAACTTGTTGCCACGGCTCGCTTCAATCGAGACCGGACTGGTGGGCGAATAAAGGCCTGGAACGATCAGAATGAGAGCGGTGACCTTGTCCGGGTGCCGGAGCGTCAGCTCGACCGCAGAACGCGCCCCTGCCGAAACGCCGACGACCACCGCTTTGGGAACGTCCAGTTTGGACAGCAACGCCGCGTGCGCATCGGCCTGCGCGGCTGGAGAGGTATCCTGCGGAACGGGCGTGCGCAGATAGCCGAAGCGCGACGGCGCGATGACCCGAAACCCCTTACCCACAAGACCGGCTGCATTGGC
>NZ_RZSW01001152.1:0-578 GCF_003997375.1 Mesorhizobium sp. M5C.F.Ca.IN.020.29.1.1
ACGAAGGGCTCCGCCCGGTGGCGCTGGATACCATAGTCCTGTCGACGCAGCATGACGAGGCGGTCTCACAAGCCACGGTCCGCGAAGGCGTCATTGAGGAGATCATAAAACCGGTCCTGCCGACCCACCTGGATACTTCGGGGATCAGATTTCTGGTCAACCCAACAGGGCGGTTCGTGGTCGGTGGGCCTGCCGGCGACTGCGGCCTCACTGGACGGAAGATCATCGTCGATTCCTATGGTGGAACCGGGCGTCACGGCGGCGGTGCCTTTTCGGGCAAGGACCCATCCAAGGTTGACCGCTCGGCGGCCTATGCCGCCCGGTATGTCGCGAAGAACATCGTTGCCAGCGGCCTTGCGGAGGTCTGCGAGGTTCAGCTTGCCTACGCGATCGGCGTGGCCAGTCCGGTTTCTGTCATGGTCAATACCTTCGGAACCGCAAGGATCGAGGAAAAAAGGATCGAGCGCCTTGTTCTCGAGGTTTTCGATCTCCGACCGAAAGGCATCATCAAGATGCTTGATCTCTTACGCCCGATATACCGCAAGACGGCGACATACGGACACTTCGGGCGTGAAGAG
>NZ_RZSW01001153.1:0-571 GCF_003997375.1 Mesorhizobium sp. M5C.F.Ca.IN.020.29.1.1
CAGGTCGAAGACGTCCTCGCCCGGATGGATCTCGTAGCCAACATCGACGCCATTGTCCTCATAGACGTCGAGGATCGGTTTCCAGCGTTTTCCCAGTTCGGAAAACGCTTCCTCGATCAATCCCGCCGGCCGTTGCGGCCACGGATAAAGGTAGGGAAACGCCAACGCTCCGCAAAACGACACCGACGCCTTGAGCCCGAGGTTCTTCGAGGCCTTGGCACCGAACTTCATCTGTTCGACCGCCTATTGCTGCCTGGCCTTCGGATTGTTGTGCGCCGCAGGCGGCGCGAAGCCGTCAAACTGCGCGTCATAGGCCGGATGCACCGCCACCAACTGCCCCTGCAGGTGCGTCGACAACTCCGTGATCGCGACGCCGGCATCGGTACAGATGCCCTTCACCTCGTCGCAATAGGCCTGGGAAAACGCCGCTTTCTCGAGGTCGAACAGCCGGCTGTCCCAGGTCGGGATCTGCACGCCCTTGTACCCAGCCCGGCCGCCCATTTGGTGATCGAGCCCAGCGAATTGAACGGCGCGGCATCGCCCGCAAACTGCGCCAGGAACAGACCAGGCC
>NZ_RZSW01001154.1:0-568 GCF_003997375.1 Mesorhizobium sp. M5C.F.Ca.IN.020.29.1.1
CTGCTGAAGGCGCTTGGCTATCGGAACGCCGCCGTCGCCTGGCATTACATCAAATTCATCGTTGTGATTGTCACGATCGGGGTCGTCATCGGCAGCGCGGCTGGAACGTGGCTGGGCACTTTCGTAACAGAGATGTATGGCGACTTTTACCGGTTCCCATTCCTCGTTTTTGTTCAGAGCTCGGATGTCTACGTTGCGGCTGCGGCGCTCAGCCTTGGTGCTGCGATCGTCGGCGCGGTGCGTGCGTTGCGCGATATCGTGACGTTGCCGCCCGCAGTTGCGATGCAGCCGCCCGCTCCGCCTCGGTTCCGTCGTCTCCTGCCCGCGAACTTTGCTATCCGTAACGTCCTTTCACAACCGGCTGTGATGATGGTGCGCAACATCAGCGGCCATCCGATAAGGGCTATGTTTACGATAGCGGGCATGTCGCTGGCGACGGGAATCCTGATCGCCTCGCTTTTCCTCAACGGCACGATGGAGGCGTTGATCGATGTGACTTATTTCCTGTCCGACCGACAGGATGCCACTGTGAGCTTTGTCGAACGGCGCCCGCTGAAAGCAGTCAATC
>NZ_RZSW01001155.1:0-564 GCF_003997375.1 Mesorhizobium sp. M5C.F.Ca.IN.020.29.1.1
CTCTCTATGCGTGCGTTGTCGAGGCAAGTGCCTTTGCCAGAGATGCTCGCGGCTGGAGAGATTTCAAAATGAGCGTTGGAAGCGGAGAATGCCGCCGACGCTGTTCGGCTTGCTCGTGCCCTTGACCGTGGTAGGGTCGGCAGGGCCGACGCCAAAGTTGCCGTAGTGGTCGTAATCGACCTCGGCTGTGACCGTGAAGCCAGGAACGACCATATAGACGACGTTTGCAGCCAAACCAGAATTCTTGAGCTGATCACTCGAGACCTGAAAGTTGAACGAAGTTTTCTCGTCAAACTCGTAGGTGGCGCCCGCCCAGAAAGCCCACTGGCCGTTCCAGATTTTGTACGAGCCGCGCACATGATTGGCGATTGCGCCGTTTGAGTCCTCGTTGAGACTGCCATTGGAACCGTAGCCGAACAGTCCAAACAGCGACAGCTGGTTTGTGACAGCGACGTCGACACGGATCTTGCCGGCCAAAGCTTCGTAGTTGCTGTCATAAGCCGCGACGCCGGTGATCGAGCCCCAGCCTTGCGTGTATTTCAAGCCGGCGACAACGTGCGGAAT
>NZ_RZSW01001156.1:0-561 GCF_003997375.1 Mesorhizobium sp. M5C.F.Ca.IN.020.29.1.1
GGCTGAAGACAGACCGGTGACAATTCGTACCGTCGACGCCGGCGGCGACAAGCCGGTGCCGGGCTTCACCGTCGAGGAGGGTAATCCTTTTCTCGGCCTGCGCGGCATCAGGCTATCGCTGGCAAGGCCGGAGGTTTTTCGGGTACAGATCCGGGCGCTGCTGCGCGCCGCCATTCATGGCAATCTCAAGGTGATGTTCCCGATGATCGCCGTTGTGGACGAATATCAGCGTGCCGCCGCCCTGTTCGCGGAAGAGAAGGCCGCGCTTGCCGCGCGCGGCGTCGCGCAAAGAATGCCGCCGCTCGGCATCATGGTCGAGGTGCCATCGGTGGCGATCGCTCCTGAGGCTTTTGCCGAGGTCGCTTTCTTGTCGATCGGCTCGAACGACCTGACCCAGTATGTGATGGCGGCGGCGCGCGACAATGCTTCGGTTGCGCATCTCAATTCAATCAGGCATCCGGCCATGCTTCGGCTGATCGCCTCGGTTGCGGCGTTCGGCCGCGCGCAAAAGATTCCGGTCAGCTTGTGCGGCGACGCCGGCGGCGATCCGGCGGCGATCCC
>NZ_RZSW01001157.1:0-559 GCF_003997375.1 Mesorhizobium sp. M5C.F.Ca.IN.020.29.1.1
GGTCAGCGCCGCCTCGGTCGCGGCATCGATAATATCGGCATTATCGACAACCCGCCCGGTCAGAACAGGCAATTCGGCGGCGAGAGCGGTGAAGCCGACCAGCAGCACCGCCATGGCCGCCAAAGCAGCGCCGACCGTGGCGGCAAAATGGCCGGAACCTGGGGGACAGATGGCGCGTCTTGTCATGTCGTCACCAGCTTCCCGATGAGCCGCCGCCGCCGGACGAGCCACCGCCGCCGGAAAAGCCGCCGCCGCCTGAACCCGACGACCATCCCCCGCCAGAACTTCCCGACCAGCCGCCGGAAGACCGCCGGTTCGGCTCGAAGGTCATGCCCAGCCAGCGATAGCGACCAGGGCCGAGTTTCCGGCCGAAGATCGGTGGCAGGATGGAGGCGGCAATGCTGCCGAAGAAGATGATCGCCCAGATGCTTATGAAGATCGCAAAGAACAGATCGTCGGTGTTGAATGGCGGCTGCTGGTTGCGTTCGCCGCGCGCTTCCAGCTCTTCCGGATTGCCTTCCAGCACCATGACCATGTCGTCGACGGCCTTGGCTATGCC
>NZ_RZSW01001158.1:0-559 GCF_003997375.1 Mesorhizobium sp. M5C.F.Ca.IN.020.29.1.1
GAATAAAGGCCTTTGTTCGATCTCGGCGTCTGCGCACGGCCAGCTAACTGTTGACGTCCGCCTCGGGGCCTCCGGCAGGGAAGCCGCTCTGCACGCACACGACGAGCTTGAACGGCAGCGGTGTATGACTGGCTTGGTGCCGGTTCAGTCTCGGCGATGGATTCGCATCTCGATAATGCTGCTCTCGACCAGCGACTGCACTCCCGCGCTTCAATGCCTGAAGCGTAATCGGCGAATGCCCAGATGCCCACGTTGAAGGTGTATTCGCCCGGGTCGATTCGTCCTCCCATGCCACTGGGGAATACGCTCGTGAAGCCAGTCCGACCCCTCGCATTCTCTGAGAGGCTGCTCCCGCGCCTGCGCCACCACGGAAAGGTGCCCGCCATCAAGACCTGGCCACCCCTCATAAAAGTCGTCTCCAGGCCACCCTCCGAGGTGGCGCTCGCACCAATGCCGCGTGCGCCAATGGTGAAGGAATGGCGCGATGAGCGCGGCGCGAACAACTCGACGGCGATCGGACGATCGGTCCGCACGATGCAGCCGACGCCGATGTGTGCGT
>NZ_RZSW01001159.1:0-558 GCF_003997375.1 Mesorhizobium sp. M5C.F.Ca.IN.020.29.1.1
CACAACGTCCGCGCGTCGGCCTGAGCTTTTTAGCCAATTTCCCGAGGGACTGGCGCGGTGCCCCTCGGCGCCTTTGTCCCATTGACCTCGGCGGCAAGCTCGCCACTGGATTTCTCGATCAGCATAGGCATTGCCGTCGGCATGGCGCCGGCCGGCTAGCTATTGGACGCACGGTACTTCCGCGATCACGCCATGCCCACGGTCCCAGCCTCTGTCAGCTAATTCGTGCGGCAGACCCCAACGCCGCCTGGCCGGCGCCCTACAAGGCAATCTATCCCAACGCCCCCCCAAATCGGCGCCGGCCGTCCCTAATCTGGCCACATCGGACCGACAAGGAGAAGCCCGCGCTCCTCCTCCGAGCGGGCCAATCGGGTCCGATCTGCAGTGGGGGCTAAGCGCCGGGATAGGCCCGGCTCCCGGCGAACGGACCCAGTTGCCCGCTGGTTAGGCCCGGCGGCCCGCTGGTCACCCCCGATTGGCTGTCGGGCTGTTCTACTTGCCCCCGTTTGTGGCCAGACGTTCGACAAGCGGGATCTTGGCGAGGTGCTGCTCCTCGAC
>NZ_RZSW01000115.1:0-13835 GCF_003997375.1 Mesorhizobium sp. M5C.F.Ca.IN.020.29.1.1
GTGCTGTTTCGTTTCCCATAGGCACAGGGTGTTGCGCGCCGGCCCGCTTTGACGTATAGCACCGCCGTTCCCAAAAACCGCCCGGCAGGGCATGCCGTGGCGGTTTCATTTGCTTTTCGGGCTTTGGTCGGCCTGAAGCGAACAAAAAGCGCGATGATGCGCACATAAACGGAGTAGCAAAATGCCCAAGATGAAGACCAAGTCAGCCGCCAAGAAGCGGTTCAAGATCACAGGTACGGGTAAAGTCCTGTCGGCTGCGGCCGGCAAGCGTCACGGCATGATCAAGCGTTCCAACAAGTTCATTCGAAATGCCCGCGGCACGATGGTTCTGGCTGAACCGGATGGCAAGAAGGTCATCAAGAATTTTCTGCCGAACGGCCTCTAAGGCATTCGGTCTGGACAACGTTTTAAGGAGATCATGACATGGCACGCGTAAAAAGAGGCGTCACTTCGCACGCCAAGCACAAGAAGGTCCTGAAAGCCGCCAAGGGTTTTTATGGCCGCCGCAAGAACACGATTCGCATCGCCAAGCAGGCGGTGGAAAAGTCGCTGCAGTACGCCTACCGCGACCGCAAGAACCGCAAGCGTTCGTTCCGCGCTCTCTGGATCCAGCGCATCAATGCCGCGAGCCACGAGCATGGCCTGACCTATGGTCGCTTCATCGACGGTCTCAACAAGGCCGGCATCGAGATCGATCGCAAGATCCTGTCGGACATGGCCATCCACGAGCCGCAGGCATTTGCCGCGCTTGTGGCCAAGGCCAAGGTCGCCCTCGAATACCTCAAGAACACCACGCCGAACGCTTTTGAAAGCGCTGTAGCCTAACCAGCGCCTTCCCAAGCACTTCGACACTTGATTTGGGAAACCCGCGCTGGCAGGGCTGGCGCGGGTTTTTCTTTGCCTCCAATCGGGCCTGAAACATGAGTGACATGGAAACCCTCGAAAATTCCCTGATGACCGACATCGCGTCGGCCGCCGACGAGGCCGCGATCGAAGCCGTGCGTGTTTCAGCGCTCGGCAAGAAGGGCTCGGTCTCAGAAATGCTGAAGACGCTCGGCTCGATGAGCGCAGAAGAGCGCCAGATAAAAGGCCCGGCTATCAACGGCCTCAAGACCCGCGTCACCGAGGCGCTTACCGCGCGCCGCGCCGAGCTGAAGGACGTGGCGATCGCGGCACGGCTCGCGGCGGAAAAGGTCGACGTCACATTGCCGGTGCGGCAATCGCCGGCCGAGCGCGGCCGCATCCATCCGATTAGCCAGGTCAGCGACGAGATTGCCGCGATCTTCGGCGACCTCGGCTTTGCCATCGCCGAAGGCCCCGATATCGAGACCGACTATTACAATTTCACCGCGCTGAATTTCCCCGAAGGCCATCCGGCGCGCGAGATGCACGACACCTTCTTCTTCCAGCCGGACGAGAAGGGCGAGCGCAAGCTTTTACGCACCCACACCTCTCCGGTGCAGATCCGCACCATGGAGGTGCAGAAGCCGCCGATCCGCATCGTCATCCCCGGAAAAACCTACCGGCAGGACTCCGATGCCACCCATTCGCCGATGTTCCATCAGGTCGAGGGACTGGTGATCGACAAGACGGCCAATGTCGCCAACATGAAATGGGTGCTGGAGGAGTTCTGCAAGGCTTTCTTCGAGGTGCCGCAGGTCAAGATGCGCTTCCGGCCGTCCTTCTTCCCGTTCACCGAACCCAGCATGGAGGTGGACATCCAGTGCGACCGTTCGCGGCCGGGCGAGGTGCGCTTCGGCGAAGGCTCCGACTGGATGGAGATCCTCGGCTGCGGCATGGTCCACCCCAACGTGCTCCGCTACGGCGGGCTCGATCCCGACGAGTATCAGGGCTTTGCCTGGGGCATGGGCATCGACCGCATCGCCATGCTGAAATACGGCATGCCGGACCTGCGCGCCTTCTTCGACGCCGATGTGCGCTGGCTGTCGCATTACGGCTTCCGGCCGCTCGACATGCCGACGCTATTCGGGGGCTTGAGCGCATGACAGCGGCCCACACCGGCGGCTGCCGTTGCGGCGCCGTGCGGTTCGAGGCTTCGGCCGAACCGCACCATGTCAGCTATTGCCATTGCGGCGATTGCCGGCGGGCCAGCGGCGCGCCGGTGTCGGCTTTCGTCGGCTTCATGACCGAGCAGGTCGCCTTCACGGGCAAGGCGCTGAAGATGTTCGAGAACGGGTCGGTGACGCGCTCCTTTTGCGGCGTCTGCGGCTCGCCGATCGCCTATGTCGACGAGCGGCTGGCCGACCATATCTATTTCGTGCTCGGCGCCATGGACATGCCGGCCTATTTCAAACCGACGCACCATGCCCATGTGCGCGAGCAACTGCCCTTCCTGCACATGCCGGACGATTTGCCGCGCCATTTGAAGACCAGCGTGCCCAGACCATCAGACGGAAAACAGTCATGAAACTCACCCTCTCCTGGCTCAAGGATCATCTCGAGACCGACGCCTCGCTGGCCGAAATCGTCGAGCGGTTGACCTCGATCGGCCTCGAAGTCGAGCATGTCGACGACAGGTCGAGCCTGAAGCCGTTCGTCATCGCCAAGGTGCTGACGGCGGTGCAGCATCCCGACGCCGACCGGCTGCGCGTGCTGACGGTCGATACCGGCGACGGCAAGGCCCCGGTGCAGGTCGTCTGCGGTGCGCCCAACGCCCGCGCTGGCCTGATCGGCGCCTTTGCAGCACCCGGCACCTATATTCCCGGGATCGACGTGAGGCTGGCGGTCGGCAAGATCAGGGGTGTCGAAAGTCATGGCATGATGTGCTCCGAGCGCGAGCTGGAGCTTTCCGAAGAGCATGACGGCATCATCGACCTGCCCGCCGACGCGCCTGTTGGCACCAGCTACGCCGCCTACGCGCATCTCGACGATCCGGTCATAGAGATCAATTTGACGCCGAACCGTCCGGACGCGACCAGCGTCTATGGCATCGCCCGCGATCTGGCAGCGAGCGGGCTCGGCCGCCTCGTCGGCGGCGCGATCATGCCGCATGCCGGCGACGGCATGTGCCCGGTCAAGGTGAAGATCGAAGCACCGGAGCTCTGCCCGGGTTTCGCGCTCAGGCTGGTGCGCGGCGTGAAAAACGGCCCGTCGCCGAAATGGCTGCAGCAGCGGCTGATCGCCATTGGGCTGAGACCGATCAGCGCGCTGGTTGACATCACCAACTACGTCACCTTCGACCGAGGCCGGCCCCTGCATGTGTTCGACGCCAACAAGGTCGCCGGCAACCTCACCGTGCGGCGGGCCAGCGATGGCGAAAAGGTACTCGCCCTCGACGGGCGCGAATACACGCTGACGCCTGACATGTGCGTCATAGCAGACGAGGACGGCGTCGAATCGATCGCCGGCATCATGGGCGGCGAGCATTCCGGCTGCGACGAGAACACCACCGACGTGCTGATCGAATCCGCACTTTGGGATCCGATCACCACCGCACGCACCGGCAGGACGCTAGGCATCATCAGCGATGCGCGTTACCGGTTCGAGCGCGGCGTCGACCCTGAACTCATGGTGCCCGGGGTGGAACTGGCCACCAAGCTGGTGCTGGATTTCTGCGGCGGGACGCCGACCGAAACCGAAGTCGTCGGCTATGCCGGCCATGTCGAGAAGATCGTTTCCTTCCCGTTGTCAGAAGTGAAGCGGCTGGCCGGCATCGAGGTGCCCAGGGACGGGATTCTCGCCATCCTTTCGCGCCTCGGCTTCAAACCGGAAGGCGTGGGTGATGTCATCAATGTCGCCGTGCCATCCTGGCGGCCGGATGTCGACGGCAAGGCCGACCTGGTCGAGGAAGTCATGCGCATCCACGGCATCGACAATATCGCGCCGCAGCAGCTCGGCGCGCATGATGCCGTGAATGCCAAGATCCTGACCACGCTGCAGATCCGCACCCGCGCCGCCAAGCGGGCGCTGGCGGTGCGCGGCATGATGGAGGCGGTCACCTGGTCGTTCATTCCGGCAAAACATGCCGAAACGTTCGGCGGCGGCGAGACAGCACTCAAGCTCGCCAATCCGATCGCCGCCGACATGTCCGACATGCGGCCGTCGCTGCTGCCGGGCCTGATCGCCGCTGCCCAGCGCAATGCCGACAAGGGCATCGGCGATGTCGCGCTGTTCGAAGTATCGGGCACCTATGAGGGCGATGCGGCCGACCAGCAGCGACGCGTCGCCGCCGGCGTTCGGCGCGGCACGGCCAAGCTCGAAGGCTCCGGCCGTCATTGGGCCGGCAATGCCGGTCCGGTCGGCGTTTTCGACGCCAAGGCCGACGCGATCGCAGCACTCGAAGCCTGCGGCGCGCCGGTCGAGCGGCTGCAGATCGAGGCCGGCGGCCCGGCCTGGTATCATCCCGGCCGTTCCGGCACGATCAAGCTCGGACCTAAAGTCATCTTGGGAACGTTCGGCGAATTCCACCCTAAGACGCTGGAGGAACTGGACGTCTCCGGGCCGCTCTGCGGCTTCGAGGTCTTCGTCGACGCCGTACCCGAGCCGAAGGCCAAACCGACGCGGACGAAACCGAAGCTGGAACTGTCTGCCTTCCAGGCGGTCAAGCGCGATTTCGCCTTCGTCGTCGACAAAACGGTCGAAGCCGGCACGCTGACCCGCGCCGCCCTTGCCGCCGACAAGAAGCTGATCACCAATGTCTCGGTCTTCGACGTGTTCGAAGGGGCATCGCTCGGCGCGGCCAAGAAATCGATCGCCATCGAAGTGTCGATCCAGCCGGTCGATAAGACGCTGACCGACGAGGATTTCGAGACGCTGGCAAAGCGCATCGTCGAGAATGTGAACAAGCAGACCGGCGGAGTGCTGCGGGCATAAATCGGATTTGGAAACAAAGAAGGGGCGCAGGAGCGCCCCTTCTAATTTTCATTCGGCCGGTGTCTAGCCGTTGACCAGCGCCAGCATTTCTTCGGTGTAGCGCTTTCCGGCTCCGCTTCCGCTTCTCCAGCGGCATCCTCTACCGCTGGGAATTCGAGAAGGACGGCGAGGAGATCGAGCTGGCGGTGCAAGGGCCGCTGATCCTTGACGAGGACCATCTGATCGCCATGCGGCGATCGACGGCGCCGGCCTTGCCTTCGTGTTCGAGGATTATGTTCGCGATGGCATTGCCGACGGCAAGCTCATTCGCGTGCTGGAGGACTGGTGCCCGCCGTTCGACGGTTTCTTCGTCTACTATCCGAGCCGCCGCCAAATGCGACCGTCGCTCAGGGCTTTTGTCGATTTCTTCAAGACGGCGGGATAGACTGTCGGCAGTGGAAGAAAGCCGGGGCCGCCGGCGTTTGCTGGCCATGCCCGCATTGATCACAAACAACACCACCCGCTATGGCTGGGCGGCAATCGCCCTTCACTGGCTGATCGCGGCGGCCTTCATCGGCCAGTTCGTGCTCGGCGTCGTCATGATGCGGGTATCCAGCCAGCGCACCGCCTTCGAGCTGATCCAACTGCACAAATCTTTCGGTTTCCTGCTGCTCGGCCTGGTGATCCTGCGCATTGCCTGGCGGCTCGGCAATGCGGTGCCGGCGCTGCCACGCTCGGTCGGACGCTTCGAGCGCCGGACAGCGCCGCTCGTCCATTTCGCGCTCTACGCGTTTCAGCTCGCGCTGCCCCTGTCCGGCTGGGCGCTGGTGTCGGTGTCGGTGCTGGAGATCCCGAGCGTGCCGTTCAACCTGTTCGTCATGCCGGACCTGCCACTCGCGGAATCGGACCCGGCGGAAAGCTTCTGGACGTCGGCGCATTGGTATCTCGCTTATGCCGGCATCGGACTTGTCGCCCTGCATTTCGCCGCGGCGCTGCGCCATCATTTTTTGCTGAAGGACACGGTGCTGACGCGCATGATCACGCCTTCGTCGGATCACAACGCGGAATAGAGCGGGAGGCTCATTCGTTGGTGGGGCGAGGGCGCTAAAAAGCGTTGCCTCCAAAAAGGATCACGCCCATGGTTGCGCGCATCTTCGGATTTGCGGCGGTCGCCGCTTGCCTTGCCGTGCCTGTTTTCGCGGCGGTGGCGCTCAGCGACGCTGCCGGCAGCTACACGATCAGCCCGGCCGGTTCCAGCATCCGTTTCTCCGTCGGCAAGGCCGGCGGCGGCGGGCTCGCCGGCGCCTTCGCCCGCTTCAAGGGCAGCATCCGCATCGACAACAGCAATATCGGGCGCTCCCAGGTCAATATCACGATCTTTCCCGAAAGCGTCGGCACCGGCCAGCGCCGCGTCGACGCCTTTCTTCGCTCCGACGCGGTGTTCGACGCAGCCAACAACCCGGAAATCCAGTTCCGCTCGACCAGCGTGAAACGCACCGGCGACACGTCAGCCCTTGTCACCGGCCGTCTGACGGCGCGCGGCAAGACTTTTCCGGAAAAGTTCACCGCCGAGCTCGCCGGCCTCAAGGCGGGCACGATCAGATTCCATGTCACCGGCAAGGTGCTGCGGTCGCGCTACGGCATGGATGTCGGCACGCCGATCTATTCGAACGTCGTCGACTTCGACATGACGCTTACAGGTAGAAGGGGATAGCCTTTGGACCTGGGTTCCTCTCCCCACTACGTGGCACGAGGAACCCAAGCTCTGCGGAGGGCAGCGCCGGCACCCGAACAAGCCGCAGACGATCGCGTTGCTCCCTGCCATGGTTCGCGTTGGCTTTTCCGCCGATTTCAGGCAAACCTCGACGTCTGCAATTTAAAGATGGAGAAGCCTGATGTTCCGATGGGGTGTTTTGTCGACGGCCAAGATCGGCCGCGAGCATCTTTTGCCCGCAATAGTCGAGGCGGAGAACGGCGTGCTGTCCGCGATCGCCAGCCGCGACATTTCGAGGGCCCGGGCCCTGGCCGATCGTTTCGGCGCGCCCCATGCCTTCGGTTCCTATGACGAGCTGCTCGCATCCAAGGACGTCGACGGCGTCTACATCCCGCTGCCGACCGCGCAGCATGTCGAATGGACCGCCAAGGCGATCGAGGCCGGCAAGCATGTTCTGGTCGAAAAGCCGCTGGCCCTCGATGCCAAGGAGATTCCGCCGCTGATCAAGCTGCGCGACGCCAAGAACGTGCTCGTCTGCGAAGCCTTCATGGTCGTCTACCACCTGCAATGGATCAAGGTGCGCGAGCTGATCGCCAACGGCGCCATCGGCCGGTTGCGCCATGTGCAGGGCGCGTTCTCCTACTACAATGTCGATCCCAAGAACATGCGCAACCAGCTCGATCTCGGCGGCGGCGCGCTGCCCGACATCGGCGTTTATCCGACGGTATCGACTCGTTTTTCGACGGGCAAGGAGCCGCTGCGCGTCCAGGCGACGATCGAGCGCGACAAGACGTTCGGCACCGACATCTACTCTTCGATCCGCGCCGATTTCGGCGACTTCGAACTGTCGTTCTACCTGTCGACCCAGATGGCGGCGCGGCAGGTGATGGTATTCCACGGCGAGAAGGGCTTCATCGAGGTGCTTTCGCCGTTCAACGCCGGCATCTACGATCATCATCGCCTCGAGCTGCACAACCAGAACCACAGCGAGGCGCAAGTGTTCCGCTTCCCCGGCATGCAGCAATACCGGCTGGAGGTCGAGGCGTTCGCGCGGGCGGCACAGGGCGGCACCGACCGCGTCTTTACGCTGGAAGAGTCGGTGCTCAACCAGAAGGTCATCGACGCCATCTTCCGCGCCGGCGAGAAGGAAGGCTGGGAGACGGTCTGACGATCCGTCAAAGCCGGGAGGAGAGCCGGGGGAGAAGAGAATGGCTGATGATGCCGATGTGATCATTGTCGGCGCCGGCCTTGCCGGCCTCGTCGCCGCGGCGGAACTGGCCGAGGCCGGCAAGAAGATCTTGGTCGTCGACCAGGAGCCGGTCCAGTCGCTCGGCGGTATCTTCCTCGTCGATTCGCTCATGGTACTCGGCGCTGGAAGGCACGTTTCTCGGCGGCTGCATCTTTTCCGGGCCGCAGCGCCGGCCGCGCGGCGTCACGCGGGACGGGCTAGACCCCTTTTACCAGATCCACTCGCCGCGTCCCAGAACCGCTACCGCGTCGACGATCCGGGTAAAGCTCGAGCGCGCGCGGCCGACCGTATGCCGGGCTCTGAGATAACCATGTACCAGCCCCGGCTCTTCGAACCAGAAGGCGTGGCCGTCTGCCGCAACGACGCGGTCGCGATAGGCCTCGCCGTCCGACGAGAGCGGGTCGCATTGTGCGGTGATCAGCACGGTCGGCGGCAGATTGGCAGAATCGGCGTCGGCCAGCGGCGACAGCGTGAGATCTCCGGTGCGGTCTTCGCCGCCGGTCCTGATATTCGTGTAGAAATCGAGGTCGCGCACTGTCAGCATCGGCGCCTCGGCATGGGTCACGTAAGAACCTTGCGTGCGGTCGCCGCCAAGGCCGGGATAGATCAGTACCTGGCCGATTGGCCTTCGCGCATGGCCGCGTGTTGCGTGGCTGACCGCAGCGGCGAGATTGCCACCGGCGCTGTCGCCGCAAAGCAGGATCGGACGCTTGTAAATCGTCGCCGCCCATTCGAAGGCGCTGATGGCATCGTCGAAGGCGGCTGGATGAAGATGTTCCGGCGCCAGCCGGTAGTCGACCGAAACCACTTCATAGCCGGTGCGGGCGCAAAGCTCGGCGCAGACGTCGTCATGGCTGTCGAGCCCGCCAAGAATAAAACCGCCGCCGTGGAAATAAAGCACCATCGCGGCCGCTTCCGGCGCCGGGGTCCGATAAATGCGGATCGGGATCGGATGCGAAGGCGTGACAATGGCGGTGGTTTCCGCCGTAACCCCTTGCGGATAGCCGGCAGAGAACTCGCGGCACATGCGGTCGTAGATTTCGCGCTGCTGGTCGATCGTGTAGTCGATCGTATCCGGTGGATAATAGGAATTGGTCCGCTCGATGAAGGCCCAGATCTCGGCGTCGATCAGCTTTTTGTAGTCGGTCATGGGAACTGAACGGACCGTAACGAATCCGCCTGGGCACCCCCCTCTGTCCTGCCGGCCATCTCCCCCTCAAGGGGGGAGATCGGATGTCCCATCGGCTTTCGCCAATCTCCAGCGCGGCAGGAAGGGTGAATGGGCCGAAGCTGCCAATCTCCCCCCTTGAGGGGGAGATGCCCGGCAGGCCAGAGGGGGGTGGGAAGAAAAGCCATCATCTCCGCAGGATCATTTTCCCTTCCACACCGGGTCTCGCTTTTCGGCAAAGGCGCGAAAACCCTCGAGATTGTCCTCCGAGCCGTACAGTGCGTCAACCGTCGGCAATTGGCGGCGCGTCACCCGGTTCATCGCGTCCTGGAAGGTGAGCGATTCGGCGATCCGCGCCGTCTCCTTGATCGCGGCAAAGACCAGCGGCGGACCGTCGGCCAGCAGCCGTGCGATCTCCCAGACGCGGTCTCCGAGTCTGTCCTTGGGCAGCACCTCGTTGACCAAGCCCCAGCGATGCGCCTCGGCGACATCCATCCAGCGGCCGGTGAGCAAAAGATCCATGGCGACGTGATAGGGAATGCGCTTCGGCAGCTTGATCGTCGCTGCGTCAGCCAAAGTGCCGGCACGGATTTCGGGCAGCGCAAAGGAGGAATGATCCGACGCGTAGATGAGGTCGCATGATAGCGCCAGCTCGAAACCGCCGCCGACCGCCATGCCGTTGACCCAGGCGATGACCGGCTTGTTGAGGTCGCGCAATTCCTGCAGCCCGCCGAAACCGCCAACGCCATAGTCGCCGTCGACCGCATCGCCGCCGGCCGCGGCCTTCAGGTCCCAGCCGGCGCAGAAGAACTTGTCGCCGGCGGTCTTGACAATGGCGACCCGCAGACCCGCATCGTCGCGGAACGCCTTGAACGTTTCGCCCATCAGGCGCGAGGTCTTCAGGTCGATGGCATTGGCCTTGGGCCGGTCGAGCGTGACTTCGAGGATGGTGCCCTCGCGGCGGGTGGTGATGACGTCAGACATTCTTTTTCTCTCCCAAGCACCAGCAGCGCGTCGGCGATCCAGGCGCCTTTGCCTTGCGCGCAGACGATCAGCGGATTGATGTCGAGTTCCTCGATCTCGCCGGCATTTTCCTGCACGAAGGCGGCGATGCCTGATATCGCATCGATGGCGGCCGCGACATCGGCCTTGGGCCGGCCGCGATAGCCTTCGAGCAGCGGGAACAATTTGAGCCCGCGCAATGCCGCCTCGATGTCGTCGCGTGTCGCCGGCAGCATCAGCGTGACGCTGTCGCGCAGCAGTTCGACCAGCACACCACCGGTGCCGAGCGTCATAACCGCGCCGAACATCGGGTCGCGGGTGAAGCCGACGAGCAGTTCGGCGACGCCGTCGCGCACCATGCGCTCGACATAGAGGCCGGTACCAAGCGCATAGAGATCATGGGCGGCGGTGCTGACGGATTCGGCATCCCTCAGGTTAAGCCGCACCGCGCCGAGCTCGGATTTGTGAGTGACGCCCAAAGCCTTCAGCGCAACCGGAAAACCGAGCGCCATCGAGGAGATCACCGCCTCGACCGCATTGCCGGCGCGTTCGCCCCTCGGCACGGGAAGCCCGGCCTCGATCAGCCGCGCTTTCGCCTTGGCCTCGTCAGGCGTGACATGGTCGCTGGCCGGCGCACCTGACGCGGAGGTGTCGATCGGCTGCGCCTGCGGCTCGCGCCAGGCCCAGCCGATGAAGGCGGCCGCCTGGGCGGCGTCCATTGCCTCGGAAATGCCGAACAACGGCACCATGCCGCGTGCCATCAGCCCGGCGGTGTATTCCTCGGGCAGGTTCTCCGGCAGCGAGGAGACGATCGCGCCCTGCGCCTTGTTGGACGTCAGCGCCGATTCGAAGGCGCGCAGCGTCGTCCACCAGTCGGTATCGGAGCAGCGGTCGGGGCGCGGGAAATCGAGCACCAGCATGTTGAGGTCGAAGCCGCCCGACACCATGGCGGTGAAGGTGGCGGTCATCGCCGGCTCGTTGTTCCAGATGAAGGTGTGGTAGTCGAGCGGGTTGGCCACCGCAACCAGCGGCCCGAGCGTCGATTTGACGTGGGCGCGATGCGTGTCGGTCAGCGCCGGGAAATTCACCCAGCGGCCTTCTGCGCTGTCGGCCATGACAGATGCTTCGCCGCCCGAACAGCTCATCGACGACAGCCGGTAGCCGGGCAGGGGACCGGTGACGTGCAGCAGCTTGAGCGCCTCGATGAAAGCAGGGATGGAATCGACGCGGGCGATGCCGAGCCGCTTCAGGAAGGCGCCCGAGGCCGCGTCCGAGCCGGCCAGCGACGCGGTATGCGAGACGGTCGCTTGCCGCGCCTGCTCGGAGCGGCCGACCTTCATGGCGATGATCGGTTTCTTCAGCTCTCGCGCCCGCGCGGCCAGCCTTTCGAAGCCGGCTACTGAATCGAAGGCCTCGATATGCAGGCCGAGCGAAGTGACGCGATCGTCCTCGATCAGGCCGAGCGCCATTTCGGAAAGGCCGGTCTGTGCCTGGTTGCCGGCGGTCATCAGAAAGGCGATCGGCAGGCCGCGCTTCTGCATAGTCATGTTGATGGCGATGTTCGACGATTGGGTGATGATGGCGACCCCGCGGCCACCCTCGGCCAGCCTGATGCCGCCATGCTGGTCGGGCCATAAAAGCGCGCCGTCGGCATAATTGATCAGGCCGTAGCAGTTCGGCCCGATGATCGGCATCTGGCCGGCCGCTGCGACTAGTTCGGCCTGCAGCCGCTCGCCGTCCTCGTCATAGGCCTCGGTCTCGAGAAAGCCGGCGGCAAAGCAGACGGCGCCGCCGGCACCGCGCTCGGCCAACGCCTTGACCACTTCGATGGTCAAATGCCGGTTGACGCCGACAAAGGCAGCGTCTGGCGCTGCAGGCAGATCGGCCACCGAGCGATAGGCCTTGCGGCCGGCGACCTCCTCCTTGGTCGGGTGCACCGGCCAGATCTCGCCGGCAAAGCCCATCTTGATCGACTGCGCGACGACGGCGGCAGCCTGCGCGCCGCCGAAGACGGCAATCGTTCGCGGGCGCAAAAGGCGCTCAAGTTTGTGCATCGATCAGCCCCCGAACGGGCGCAACAGCGCCCGCGAGATAATATGGCGCTGGATTTCCGAGGTGCCTTCCCAGATGCGCTCGACGCGGGCGTCGCGCCAGATGCGCTCCAGCGGCAGGTCGTCCATCAGCCCCATGCCGCCATGGATCTGGATTGCTTCATCGGCGACGAAGGCGAGCATTTCGGTGGCCTTCAACTTGGCCATGGCCATGTCCTGATCAGTGACGGTGCCCTGATCGTACTTCCAGCCGGCTTCGAACACCATCAGGTCGGCAGCCTTCAGTTCGGTCGCCATGTCGGCGAGCTTGAACGACACGCCCTGGAACTTACCGATCTGCTGGCCGAACTGCTGCCGCTGCGCGGCGTATTCGACGGCATGGCCAAGCGCCCGCTCGGCCCGGCCGAGACAGGTGGCGCCGACCTGCAGGCGGGTTGCGCCAAGCCATGAATTGGCGACGTCGAAGCCCTTGTGGACCTCGCCGAGCACTTGGGCTCCGGGCAAGCGGCAATCGTCGAATTCGAGGATGGCGTTGGTGTAGCCGCGATGCGAGACGTTGCGATAGCCGTCGCGCACCGTAAAACCCTTGGTGCCCTTGTCGACGAAAAAGGCGGTGATCTTCTTGCGTTTGCCGCGCGGCGTCTCCTCTTCGCCCGAGGCCATGAAGACGATGGCAAAATCGGCAAGGTCGGCATGGCTGATGAAATGCTTGGTGCCGTTCAGCACCCAGTCGTCGCCGTCCTGCACGGCGGTCGCCTTCATGCCGCGCAGGTCGGAGCCGGCACCCGGCTCGGTCATCGCCAGGCAGTCCCATTTCTCGCCGCGAATGCAGGGATAAAGGTATTTCTCGCGCTGCTCCGGCGTGCCGGCCAACAGGATGTTGGAAGGCCGCGCCACGCAGGTCCAGTGCAGCGCGTAATTGGCACGGCCGAGCTCTTTTTCGTAAAGCAGCCAGGTCACCGTGTCGAGCCCGGCGCCGCCGACTTCCGTCGGCATGTTGGCGGCATAGAGACCGGCTTCGATTGCCTTGGCCTTGATCTCCTCGATCAGCTCACGGCGCAGCACGCCGGTGCGCTCGACTTCGCGCTCATGCGGGTAGAGCTCATTCTCGACGAAGGCGCGCGTCGTCTCGACGATCAGTTTCTGTTCTTCGGAGAGGCCAAATTCCATAGTATTAGCCTTTCTTCTTTTTCTTCGGCTTTTCAGCCTTGGCTTTTTCGGCCGCCTTGGAAGCGGTGGGCTTCTTTGCCGCAAGCCTGGCGAGCTGCTTGGTATAGTCCTTGTGCAGGGCGCCGGCGCCCCAGCCCTTGCCTTTGTTCTGCTTCGACAGCGCCTCCATGATGGCCACCAGATTCTCGTCGCGGATCTTTTCGAGCTCACGGATCGACAGGCCATGCGCCTGGTCGTCCGACTGGGTGGCGATCAGGTCGACCAGTTCGTCGTTGAACTCCGGCACATCCATCAGCTTGGTCCATGGCCATTTCAGGCACGGCCCGAACTGCGCCATGAAATGGCGCATGCCGGCCTCGCCGCCGGCGACGCGATAGACCTGGAACATGCCCATCTGCGCCCAGCGCAGGCCGAAGCCATAGCGCATGATGTCGTCGAGTTCCTCGACCGTGCAGATGCCGTCCTTGATCAGCCACAGCGCCTCGCGCCATGCCGCCTCCAGCAGGCGGTCGCCGACGAAAGCCTCGATCTCCTTGCGGATCACCACCGGCTTCATGCCGATCGAGGCGTACATCTCCTTTGCGACTTCGATCGCCTCGGGAAAGGTCTGTTCGCCGCCGACGATTTCGACCAGCGGCAGGAGGTAGACCGGGTTGAACGGATGGCCGA
>NZ_RZSW01001160.1:0-557 GCF_003997375.1 Mesorhizobium sp. M5C.F.Ca.IN.020.29.1.1
GACCAGGTCGGCATCGGGAAAACAGGTGGCGGCTCGACCGTTCCTGGCCTGCCACTTACCGATCGACCGGCGCGTCTTGAAGCCGGGCAGGCCGTCGGCGCTGCCGACATCGTAGCCCTCGGCCTCCAGCGCCCGCTGGAGGGCGGCGATGTCCGACCTGTGGAGCCCGCCGACCGCGCCCCAGCGCCCGGAAAAATTGCTGTCGCCATGGGCGATGCGGTCGGCGCCGTGGCCGATGAACAGGGCATACAGATCGCTGGTGTTGTATTGCTTGAGCACGTAGAAATTGGGCGTGACGATGAAGGCCGGACCGCTGCGCCCGGCCGGCATCAAAAGAAAACCTTCGGCCTTCAACTCGCGCGCCGGAAACGGTCCTGCCGCGACGCGCTTGATGCCCATATCAGCCCACTCGGAAATCCTCTTGCCCTGGTCCGGACCTTCGAGCGAGCAGGAGACCGCCTCAGGCACCGTCACCTCGAAGCCCCAGCCGCGGCCTTTCACCCAGCCATGGTGGACGAGATAGTTGGCGATCGAGGCCAGCGCGTCCGGCACCGTAT
>NZ_RZSW01001161.1:0-549 GCF_003997375.1 Mesorhizobium sp. M5C.F.Ca.IN.020.29.1.1
GCCATGACGGCGCCCGCCGTGCGCAGGCCGACGCTTTCCAGGCTGGCGCGGATATCAGGCTCGATGCGCAGCGCCGCCAGCGGCAAGGGTGCGAGTAGCGCTTCCTCCTCGCCACCGGGGACGATACGGTCACTGGCAAACCGCGTTGCCGCCCAAGCAGCACCAGGTGTGGCGGCAAGGCCGGCGCGGACATCGAAACCCTGATGGAAAAAGCGCGACAGAATGTCGTCCAGCATCGCCCGTTCACCGCCGAAAAGGTGGGTGCAGCCGGTGACGTCGAGAAACAGGCCGTCGGCTGCGTCGATCGCCACCAGCGGAGTGTAGCGGTCGCACCAGTCGGCGAGGCTTTCGAGCAGGCGGCGGTCGGCCTCGGGATCGGCTTCCACTACGTCGATCGATGGGTGCATGGCGCGCGCGTCGGCTATGCCCATGCCGCGCTTCAGATGAAGCGCCTCAGCCCGCTCGTCGAGGGCGGCGATCCGCTGCGCGTTCGCTTGGCGATGGCTGATCACCAAGGGCAGGTGATCCGACGGCCGCGAACGCCAGGAC
>NZ_RZSW01001162.1:0-547 GCF_003997375.1 Mesorhizobium sp. M5C.F.Ca.IN.020.29.1.1
CGCTGCGCATCGCGTCGAATCCGGTCTGGAAATCGTCGATGCCGATGCGGTGGGTGATGAGGCCGGTGACGTCGAGCGGGCCTTGCACCAGTGCGATCATCTTGTACCAGGTCTCGAACATCTCGCGGCCATAGATGCCCTTGAGATGCAGCATCTTGAAGATGACCTTGTTCCAGTCGATCTCGAAGCCGGTCGGCGCGATGCCTAGAATGGCGATCTTGCCGCCATTGTTCATGGCGTCGATCATGTCGCGGAAGGCGGGTGCGGCGCCAGACATTTCGAGGCCGACGTCAAAACCTTCGGTCATGCCGAGCGCCGGCATGATATCGCGCAGCTTTTCCTTCGATGCGTCGACCACATGCTGGACGGCGAGCTTTTTCGCCAGTGCCAGCCGCACCGGGTTGATGTCGGTGATGACCACTTTTCGCGCGCCGACGCACTGCGCCACCAGTGCACCCATGATACCGATCGGCCCGGCGCCGGTGACCAGCACGTCCTCGCCGACGAGATCGAAGGACAATGCGGTGTGAACGGCATTGCCTAAGGG
>NZ_RZSW01001163.1:0-544 GCF_003997375.1 Mesorhizobium sp. M5C.F.Ca.IN.020.29.1.1
CCTCCTCCCTGGCATAGATGGTCTGGTAGTCTTTGCGGTCGCGTTCGTCGTCGTCGCGCTTCGAAGCGATGTAAGGCGGCAGCGGAATGTGACCGACGGCGTGCAACGCCTCATCGAGAAACGGACCTGAGAGGTCAAAACCGAGCAAAGCCTCGCCGGCCTCGCGCTTCTCGATCACCGTGGCATCGAGCTGGCCGAGAAAGCAGGAATTGGCGTCATGGCCGAAATGGACGCGGTCGCCGGCGGCGATGCGCTTGCCCGGCCGCATGAAAGCCAGCCAGCGGTCGGGAGCCACCCGCATGTGCAGCGTGGCTTCGACTTGCGCCACCGCTTCGCCGCGCCGCCTGATGCCTTTCAACTGTGCCGGAATGACCTTGGTGTCGTTGAAGACCAGCACGTCACCGCTCTCGAGCAGGGACGGCAATTCGCGCACCGTCCGGTCTTCGCGGCCCTCACCCGGCCTGACAACCAGCATTCTGGCGCTGTCGCGCGGTTCTGCCGGTCGAAGCGCGATACGCTCCTCCGGCAGATCAAAGTCGAAAAG
>NZ_RZSW01001164.1:0-541 GCF_003997375.1 Mesorhizobium sp. M5C.F.Ca.IN.020.29.1.1
CCTTCGTGCTTCTTCTGTCGAATTGACAGTTTGCTGATTGAAATCGGAACCTAGTGCGACATCAGCGTAGCCTGTCTTGAAGCAGCCTTGGCCCATAAACCGAAGGGGAAGAGATGGGGATGGGAGGATAGAATGGGCGAGGATCTATGTCATCATGCCGACCGCATTCAGGCCGCGATCGCTTCCGACGCGGCGGCGAAGTCCGCGCTGGTCGCCTCCTGGCGACGGTCTTCCAGTTTGCATCGGCTCAATCCGACCGATTGCAGCCCGCCACGCTATCTGACAGAGGCGGAATTGGGGGAGGCCCGGCAACGCATCGAACCACTCGTCCGAGCTGCCCAATCGAGTCTGGACCGGCTCTATCTCGCGGTGGGCGGCGTCGGATGCTGCGTCCTGCTCGCCGATCGTAACGGCGTGCCCGTCGAACGGCGCGGCGCGCCTGTGGATGACGAGACGTTTCATTCCTGGGGTTTGTGGACCGGCTCCGTCTGGAACGAAGAGTGCCAGGGCACCAACGGGATCGGCACCTGTCTGGTTGAAC
>NZ_RZSW01001165.1:0-536 GCF_003997375.1 Mesorhizobium sp. M5C.F.Ca.IN.020.29.1.1
AATCCGGGGCGGGCGCTGGTGCTCGCCTCGGGCACGCCGATCACCAACACGCTCGGCGAGATGTTTTCCGTGCAGCGTTATCTCGGCTACGCCGCGCTGCTCGAACGCGGCCTGCACGAGTTCGACGCCTGGGCCTCGACCTTCGGCGACGTCTCGACCGAGCTCGAACTTCAGCCAAACGGCAAATACAAGCCGGTCACGCGCTTCGCCACCTTCGTCAACGTGCCGGAGCTGATCGCCATGTTCCGGACCTTCGCCGACGTGGTGATGCCGGAGGATCTGCGTCGGTACGTGAAAGTGCCGGCGATCTCGACCGGCAAGCGCCGGATCCTGACGGCCAAGCCCACCGCCGCGTTCAAGCGTTACCAGGTCCTGCTCGACGAGCGCATCAAGGTGATCGAGATGCGTGACCGGCCGCCGGAGCCCGGTGACGACATCCTGCTCTCCGTCATCACCGACGGCCGCCACGCCGCGATCGACCTGCGCCTGGTCGATCCGGATAACGACAACGAGCCCGACAACAAGCTGAATCTGCT
>NZ_RZSW01001166.1:0-536 GCF_003997375.1 Mesorhizobium sp. M5C.F.Ca.IN.020.29.1.1
GTTGCGCGCCGTGTGCTCCGATCAGATGGCCGCCGGTGACGCGTCTCTCTTCGATAGGAGATGAAATGCGAACGCTGCTCGTGGATCATCATGCGGATCTTGCGCGCGCCATGCGACTTGCGCTCGGGGATGGCGGCTTCGTCGTTGATGTCGTTGGTACTCTGGAACTGGCCTCGAGTGCATTTTCTTGCGCTAGCTATGAAATTCTCCTGCTGGAATTGGCTCTGCCAGATGGCGATGGCTTGGGTTGGCTGAGGCAGTTGAGGACCCACGGGCATTCAGTTCCTGCCGTCATTATGAGCAGCCTTAACGATCTCGATAAGCGAATTGCGATCTTCAACGGTGGTGCGGACGACTTTCTGCTCAAACCCGTCTCTACCGATGAGCTTATCGCCAGAATGAGAGCCATTCTGCGCCGGGCGTCACAGATGACCGACCTGAGGCTCGTATTTGGCAATCTCAACTTCGATCCGGTCGCCCGGCAGGTTTTCGTTGCTGAGCACCCACTGATGATCGCACGTCGCCCTTGGTGGGAC
>NZ_RZSW01001167.1:0-511 GCF_003997375.1 Mesorhizobium sp. M5C.F.Ca.IN.020.29.1.1
ACCTGGAAGAGAACCACGGGGGCCATGAGGGTGCGGGCGAGGTGCCAGGCGGCTTTCTGGGCGAGGGTGAGATCGTGGGACATCTGAGGGCTCCATCTTGGGAAGCGGGCCAATTCCCGCTCGATGGCTCCGTCAGTGTGCGGCGGCGGGCGCGATCACCGCGAAGGCGAAGCCGAGCGGCCGCAGCTTGCTAGCGGACCCCTTGCGGGTTGATCGTGGAAGATCCGCAGCCGCACCAGGAAAGCCATCACGAGAGAGCGGGATTGGAGCGCTGGCGCAGGGGCCCGATGCCACGGTGTCTTGTCGCCGATGCTGGCGTCATCGCCGGGCCAGTGCTATATGTCTGACTAGCTGACTAGGTGTGAGACGATGGGCAAGCAGACACAAGTGACGAAGAAGGCGCGGACGGCAACCCGTCCGGCGACAGGACGGTGGAAGCTCGAGGACGCGAAGGCGCGATTCAGCGAGGTGGTGCGCCATGCCCGCGAAGAGGGACCGCAGCGTGTGAGCG
>NZ_RZSW01001168.1:0-511 GCF_003997375.1 Mesorhizobium sp. M5C.F.Ca.IN.020.29.1.1
AGACTGTGCTCGTCGCCGTGGCGACGGCTGTGCTCGTGAGTGCCTGCACCACAACCGATCCGTACACCGGAGAGCAGAAAGTTTCCAACACTGCTGCCGGCGCCGGCATCGGCGCGCTGGCTGGTGCAGGGCTCGGCCTGCTTGCCGGCGGCAACGATCGCCGTAATGCGCTGATCGGCGCTGGCGTCGGCGCGCTCGCCGGCGGCGCCATCGGCGCCACGATGGACCAGAACGAGGCCGAACTGCGCCGGCAGCTTCAGGGCTCCGGCGTCAGCGTCACCCGCACCGGCGACCAGATCATCCTCAACATGCCGTCCGACATCACCTTCAACGTCGACCAGGACGCGGTGAAGCCCGGCTTCTATCAAGTGCTGAATTCGGTCGCACTCGTGCTGAACAAGTTCCGGCAGACCACCGTCGACGTGTTCGGCCACACCGACTCGACCGGTGGCGACGAGCACAATTTCGACCTGTCGCAGCGCCGCGCGCTGGCCGTTGCCAACTATCTGTC
>NZ_RZSW01001169.1:0-510 GCF_003997375.1 Mesorhizobium sp. M5C.F.Ca.IN.020.29.1.1
TTTGACCTGTTTCCCCTGCCGCTTGGAGGCCGGGGGGCTGCCGTAGGAGGGGATCGAGACGCTGACACGATCCTCCGTCACCCGCCCGCGCACTGTCGCCGTGATGGCGACCTCGTCGCCGATGTTTATGCCCCGAGCCATCTGATGATGATGGGGCGGCACGTTGGCTAGTCATGAGGTTGCTAATATGCCTCGACCGGCAATAGCACGGCCTAAGGCGGTTCCCAGGGCCGATTGCGACGCCGAAGGCGGCATTGGTTACAGTGGGGAGCGCAAAGGCGCAGCGCTCCCACAGGCTGGTTTGCGGGGCTTTCAGGATGCGAGCAAGATCATCAAGGGCGCTTTCCATGGCTGCTAACATAGATCGAAACGTTAAGTCTGTGAATTGCCCGGCGTAATGGCGTTATCGCACCAGTCTGCTAGAACTTAGTGGGGGGATTTGCAGCGCGGAACTAAGCCTCTCCGACGGCGTTCAAAAGTTGGGTCGGTTTGCATGAAAGGGGATTATCG
>NZ_RZSW01000116.1:0-13662 GCF_003997375.1 Mesorhizobium sp. M5C.F.Ca.IN.020.29.1.1
GGCGCGGTGACCTCGATGCCGGTTTTGGAGCGCGCCGCGGCGGCGAAAATCGCCAGCAGCAGATCGGTCTGTCCATGGCCGGCCAACCCGGCAAGGCCGATAATCTCGCCAGCATGCGCCACAAGTTCGTTGCCGTCCTCTTGGCGCGCTGGGCGGGCCCGGACCCGCAACGGGCCGGTCTCCGGCTTTTGGGTCGCGATCTCGGCCGCTATCTTCTCACGCGCTTCCGCCCCACCCATGGTCGTCACCAGCCTGTCGCGATCGAAAACCTTCGCCGCATCTGACGCAACGACCTTGCCGTCGCGCATCACCACGATGCGGTCGGCATGCTGCAGCACCTCGCCCAGAACATGCGAGATCAGGATGCAGCTCCGGCCAGTTGCGACAAAGTGCCGGACGAAAGCCAGCAACTGGCCGGCCGTATGCGCGTCGAGCGAGGACGTCGGCTCGTCGAGGATCACCAGCTCGAGCGGATCCTGCGTCACCGTGAAGGCACGCGCCACCTCGACCATCTGCCGCCTGCCGATGGAAAGGTCGCTGGCGATGTCGGAGCCGGAGATGCTGTGGCCCGGAAATATCTCGTCGAGCTTGGCCGCGATCAGATCGGCCGCCTTGCGCCGCCAACCGAGGCCGCGCAGCGCCGGGTGGTTGATACGCGTGTTCTCGGCGACGCTGAGGTTCGGGCAGAGCGAGAGTTCCTGGAATACGCAGCGTATGCCGAGCTGTTGCGAGCGCGGCACCGAATAATTGTCCTGGACATGGCCGCGCACCGCGATCCGCCCGCTGTCGGGCACGAGTGTGCCCGCCACCATATGCATGAGCGTCGACTTGCCCGCGCCATTATGGCCGACGAGGCCGACGCACTCGCCGGCGCCAACGTGGAAATCGACGCCGGCGAGCGCCCTGACGGCGCCGAAATGTTTTTCGGCTCCGTCCAGTCTGATGATGTCCATATTGGAGGCGCCGAAACGTTTTTCGGCGCCGTTCAGTCCGACGATGTCTGTGTTATCCTCGGGCATCCCTAGCGATGTCCAGTTAGCAATGCAGCTGACAACGTGCCACGCTCACTTGATGTTGGCTTTGATCGCCGCGATGGCGTCTTCCTGCGTGTATTCGTGGCTGGCCACACCACCCTTGGGGATTTTCGGCAGCGCGGCCTCGAAAGTATCCTGGGTGAAGGCGAGGTATGGCACCAAGAGATCATGTGGCACATCCGTGCGGCCGTCGAGCACCTGTTGCGCCACCCAGAAGGCCAGCGACGATACGCCTGGCGCAATGGATGCCGACCAGGTCTGGTAGCCGTCCTTGTCCTTCTGTTCCTTCCACCATTGCAGCTCATCCTGACGATTGCCCATGATGATGGTCGGGCGCGGTTTGCCGGCGGCGGCAAAGGCTTGTGCCGCGCCATAGCCGTCGCCGCCCTGATCGACGACGCCGACGATTTCCGGCAGCGACGGCAGGATTGTCGCGACAGCCTTCTGTGCTGTGGTCTGATCCCAGTCGCCGGTCACCGAACCGACGATCTTGAACTTGGGATGAGCGGCGACGCCTTCCAGAATCCCGGCATGGATGGCGTCATCGATCGACGTGCCGGCAAGGCCGCGGATTTCCAGCAGATTGCCGCCCTCGGGATGGAACTTGGCCATCTGCTCGACTTCCTGCCTGCCCATGTCCTTGAAGTCGACGACCACGCGATAAGCGCAGGGCTCGGTAACGATGCCGTCAAAGGAGACGACGACGATGCCGGCATCGCAGGCCTGCTTGATGGCGCCGTTGAGCGCGTCCGGCGAGGCGGCGTTGATGACGATGGCGTCATAGCCTTGCAGGATCAGGTTCTGCACCTGGGCCGCCTGGGTCGGCACTTCCTTGTCGGCCGTCGTGAAGATGTCCGCGGCTGCCACCACCCCGTCGGCGACCGCCTTCTTGGTGACGATGGCATAGCTGTTGAGCATCGCCTGTCGCCACGAATTACCGGCATAATTGTTGGAAAAGGCGATCTTCTTGTCGCTGGTGTCGGCAAGCGCGTTACCTGACGCGAGCATCGCCGCAAGGGCACTCAAGACGAGTATCTTCTTCATGTGGTATCCTCCCATGGATTGCTGATTGCTGTTGGCGGCTGGTGGCTGTTATGACGACCCTCGTTTCAATATTGTCAGACAAATTTAGATGGGCGCACTTGTCAACAGCGATCGGTGACGGTTTGACGATCAACTTGCGGTGCAATGATTGAAAAGGCTTCGGCTCCTGGTCTAGGGGTGGGGCAGGAGACCGAAATCGAGATGGCAGTGACGCCGACTGATGCGCTGGGCGCACCCGGAATTCCGGCGCGCTGGACGTCAAGCGCCAAGAGCGGCGTCGGAACCGCGCTTTCTCGGGCCTGCCCTATCTGGTTCACGATCAGCCACGGCATTCTCAACGAGGTCTATTATCCCAGCCTCGACAGCGCCTGCACCCGCGACATGGGGCTGGTCGTCACCGGCCTCGGCGGCTATTTCTCGGAAGAAAAGCGCGATGCCGTGCACAGCACTGAGCCGTTCGAGGATGGAGTGCCCGCCTACTGGCTGGTCAACACCGCCGCTGACGACACCTACCGGATCGAAAAGCGTATCATCACGGATACGGAACGTCCCGTTTTGCTGCAGGAAATCAGCTTCACGCTGCTGAGAGGCCCGGTTGCCGACCACCGCGTCTACGCACTGCTGGCACCGCACCTGGTCAACGCCGGCATGGGCAACACCGCCTGGGTCGGCGACTACGAGGGAAGGCCTGTCCTGTTTGCGTCCGGGCGTCGCGTCTGCCTGGCGCTCGCCTCGTCGCTGCCCTGGGGAGCATGCTCGGCCGGCTATGTCGGTGTCTCCGACGGATGGCAGCAACTGCGTCGTGACGGCCGGCTCGACCCGGCCTGCCGAAGGGCCGAAGACGGCAATGTCGCGCTGACCGGAGAGATCGGCTTTTCGGCTGTGAACCCAAAGGCCTTGCTGGCCCTGGGTTTCGGAACGACGCCGCAAGAGGCGGCGGAAAATGCCTCGGCCAGCCTGAAGCAGGGTTTTGAGCCCGCAGCCCAATCCTATGTCAAGAAATGGCGGGATTGGCAGGCTGGCTTGCTGCCGCTGGACCGGCATGTAGCAGGGATCAACACCTTTCGCGTCAGCACAGCGGTTCTGGCGACGCACCGGTCGTCCGACGGAGCAGCAGTCGCCAGCCTGTCGATCCCATGGGGCTTCAGCATAGGCGACGACGATCTCGGCGGTTATCATCTGGTCTGGCCGCGCGATCTGGTCGAAACCGCGGGCGGTTTCCTGGCCGCCGGCGATCCGGCGCAAGCGCTTGAGATCCTCGCCTATCTCCGCTCTATCCAGCAGCCGGATGGGCATTGGCCGCAGAACGCCTGGCTCGACGGATCAGCCTATTGGCCCGGCATCCAGATGGACGAATGCGCCTTTCCATTGCTGCTCGCCGACGCGCTCCGCCGCGCAGGGCACCTGGCGGACGCCGCGTTGCTCTCCTTCATGCCGATGATCGAGCGCGCCGCTTCCTATGTCGTGCGCAACGGTCCGGTCACCGGCGAAGACCGCTGGGAAGAGGATGCCGGCTACAGTCCGTTCACGCTCGCCGTCGAGATCGCAGCACTGCTCGCCGCGGCCGACATGTTCGACGTTTGCGGCAAAGAAGAGCCGGCAAACTATTTGCGTGAAACCGCCGATGTCTGGAACGACCAGATCGAGCGCTGGACCTATGTCACCGGCACTCCACTCGGCGAAGAGGTCGGCGTCGCGGGCTACTACGTCCGCATCGCGCCGCCCGACACCGCCGGCGCGGCGTCGCCGAAGGACGGCTATGTGCCGATCAAGAACCGGCCGCCCGGCGATACCGACCGGCCGGCCGAGGCGATCGTCAGCCCGGATGCGCTGGCGCTTGTCCGCTTCGGCCTCAGGGCTGCCGGCGATCCGCGCATCGTCGACACCGTCAAGGTCATCGATGCGCGGCTGCGTTGCGACCTGCCGCGGGGGCCCGTCTGGTATCGCTATATCGGCGACGGCTATGGCGAACATACCGACGGCGCGCCGTTCGACGGGACCGGCCAGGGCCGGCCCTGGCCGCTGCTGGTCGGCGAGCGCGCCCATTACGAACTGGCGGCGGGCCGCGAGGACAAAGCAGCGAGCCTGCTGAAGACGTTTGAAGGCTCGGCCGGGGCTGGCGGCCTGCTGCCGGAGCAGGTCTGGGATGGTCCCGACATGCCGGAACGCGAGCTGTGGCACGGCCGACCGTCGGGCAGCGCCATGCCGCTGGTCTGGGCGCATTCGGAGCACATCAAGCTGCTGCGTTCGCTCAGTGACGGCGCGGTCTTCGACATACCGCCGCAAGGCGTGAGGCGCTACATCGAGGACAGTACCGTGGCGCCGCGACGGACATGGCGCTTCAACCACAAAGTCCGCACTATGCCCGCCGGCAAGCTGCTGCGCGTCGAGCTGCTGGCGCGGGCGGTGGTGCATTGGAGCAGCGACGATTGGGCGACCGCCCATGATACCGCGACGATCGAGAATGCCTTCGGCATCCATTTTACGGACCTGCCCGTTGCCGATGCTTCGCCGGGCAATACGATCGTCTTTACTTTTTTCTGGTCCGATGCCGGCCGTTGGGAGAATGTCGACTTTTCCGTCGGCATCGGCGAGCCGGACTAGAGCATGATCCCGAACCGAAGGTCAGCGTAGCAACAAGTGGAAACCGGTTTCGGAAAAGATCATGCTCCAACGACAGAGCCAGTAGATCTTCTATCCCTCAAGAACCAGGACGAGAAACATGCAGATCGGAATGATGGGACTGGGCAGGATGGGCGCCAACATGGTGCGGCGCCTGCTGCGCGATGGCCACGAGTGCGTGGTCTACGACATCAACCCGGCCAGCGTTGCAGCCCTTGTGACGGCTGGCGCGATCGGAGCGGCTTCGATGGAGGAGTTCGTCGGCAAGCTGACCAAGCCGCGCACCGCCTGGCTGATGCTACCAGCGGCGATCACCAGCCGGATCGTCGACCTGGTCGCCGACCTTATGGAGCCGGGCGACATCATCGTCGACGGCGGCAATTCCTATTATCACGAGGCTGTCGACCATGCAGCCCGCCTGGCATTGAAAGGCCTGAACTATGTCGATGTCGGCACCAGCGGCGGCGTCTGGGGCCTCGAACGCGGCTATTGCCTGATGATCGGCGGCCCTGACAGCGCGGTCCAGCATCTCGACCCGGTCTTCGCCACCCTGGCGCCGGGCGCCGACGCCGGGGGGCCAGCCCCTGGGAAGGCTGCAGGAACCGCCCCCTTCGGCTATCTCCACTGCGGACCGAGCGGCGCCGGCCATTTCGTCAAGATGGTCCACAACGGCATCGAGTACGGCGTCATGGCCGCCTATGCCGAGGGCATGAACATCCTGAAGTCGGCAAATGCGGGCAAGAGACAGCGGACGGCCGACGCTGAAACCAGTCCATTGGAAAACCCGCAATACTATCAGTTCGACATCGATATCGCAGAGGTGGCCGAGGTCTGGCGGCATGGCAGCGTCATCGGCTCCTGGCTGCTCGACCTCACGGCCGGCGCGTTGAAGGCCGACTCGGCGCTGACGCAGTTCGGCGGACGAGTCTCGGATTCAGGCGAAGGCCGCTGGACCTTGAAGGCGGCGATCGACACCGGCGTGCCGGCGCCGGTTCTGTCCTCGGCCCTGTTCGACCGCTTCTCCTCGCAAGGCGAATCCGAATTCGCCGACAAGCTGCTGTCCGCCATGCGCTATGCCTTTGGCGGCCATGTCGAAAAGCCGAAGACCGGCTCGTGACAGGGAAGGCACGCTCATGAACCAGGAACGGTCCGACACGCTGGTGCTTTTCGGGGCGACCGGCGATCTCGCCCACAAGAAGATATTCCCGGCACTTTACACCATGGTCGCCAAGGGAACGTTGACCGAGCCGGTGATCGGCGTCGCTTTCGACGCCTGGGACGTGAAGCAGTTGCAGGCGCGCGCCCGCGACGGCATCGTCAAGGCCAACGGCAAGGTCGACGAAAAGATCTTCGCGAAACTTGCGTCGCTGCTTCGTTATGTCAGCGGCGACTACCGTAGCGCCGCGACCTTCGAGAAGCTGAAAAGCGCGCTGGGAACCGCACAGCACCCGCTGCATTATCTGGCGGTGCCGCCGACCATGTTCGAGACGGTCATCCAGGGGCTGGAACAATCGAGCGCGGCCCAGGGCGCGCGCCTGATGGTGGAAAAGCCTTTCGGCCACGATCTGCAATCGGCGCGCTGGCTGAACCGGGTCCTGCACCTGGTATTCGAAGAGCAGTCGATCTTTCGCATCGACCATTATCTCGGCAAGGAGGCGATCCAGAACCTGCTCTATTTTCGCTTCGCCAATTCTTTTCTCGAGCCGATCTGGAACCGCAATTTCGTCGAGAGCGTGCAGATCACCATGGCCGAGGATTTCGGCGTCGAAGGCCGCGGCCGCTTCTATGACGAGGTCGGCTGCATCCGCGACGTCATCGAGAACCATCTGCTCAACATCCTGCTGCTGCTTGCCATGGAGCCGCCCGTTGGCCGCTCGGCCGACGATCTGATCGACGAGAAGGTGCAGGTGCTGCGGGCGATCCGGACGCTGACCAAGGACGATGTCGTGCGCGGCCAATTCAAGGGCTATCTCCGCGAGCCGGGCGTCGCGCCGAATTCGCCGGTCGAGACCTTTGCGGCGGTGCGGTTTTTCGTCGACACCTGGCGCTGGCAGGACGTGCCCTTTTTCATCCGCGCCGGCAAATCAATGCCGGTCCACGCCACTGAGGTCATCGTCCGGCTGAAGCGGCCGCCGCTTAATGTCTTCGACCCGATCAAGCCCGACGATGCCAACTACGTGCGCTTCCGCATCGACCCGCAGGTGGCGATCTCGATCGGCGCCCAGCGCAAGGCTGCCGGTGACGACATGATCGGCGAGCAGGTCGAACTCACCGCGCTCGACGACAGCAAGGGCGACATGCCGCCCTATGAGCGGCTGATCGGCGACGCGATGAACGGCAACGGCCAGTTGTTCACCCGCCAGGACGCCAGCGAACTCGCCTGGCGAATCGTCGGCCCGGTGCTCGGCGACACCACGCCGCCTCATCCCTATGAGCCGGGGACATGGGGGCCCGCCGATGCGATGGCCGGGTTCGGACCGCCGAACGGCTGGATCAATCCGGCGAAGTGAACTCGAGAGGCGACGCAATGGCCAAAGCGGCGAAAAAACCTGCACGGGACAGCGAGAAGATCGTACTTGCGATCGATATTGGCGGCTCCCATGTCAAGATCCTCACCAGCGCCGGCGGCGAGGAGCGCAGAACAGATTCCGGACCCGGCCTGACGCCGCAGCAGATGATCGCGGCCGTGCAGACGCTCGCCGACGGTTTGCCCTACGACGTCATCTCGATGGGTTATCCCGGCCCGGTGCACCACAACAGGCCGCTGACCGACCCCGCCAATCTCGGCAAGGGCTGGGTCGGATGCGACTTCGCAGCGCAGTTTCGCAAGCCGGTAAAGGTGGTCAACGACGCGCTGATGCAGGCCGTCGGCAGTTACGAAGGCCGGCGGATGCTGTTCCTCGGCCTCGGAACGGGGCTCGGTGCTGCGATGATTGTCGACAATGTCGCCCAGCCGATGGAACTCGCGCATCTTCCCTACAAGAAGGGCGGCAGTTTCGAGGATTATGTCGGCGAACGCGGCCTTGAAAAGCGCGGCAAGAAGAAATGGCGCAAACACGTGTTCGACGTCGTCGAGCGGCTGCGCGCCGCCATGCAGCCTGACTATGTGGTCATCGGCGGCGGCAATGTCGACAAACTGGACGAATTGCCTGCCGGTTGCAGGCGCGGCGACAACACACGCGCCTTCGAAGGTGGATTTCGACTGTGGCGCGACAAATCCCTGATTGTCTGATATTATGGGGGTTTAGGGCCAGACCTGTTGATCTGGCCCACCCGTTAGTATTGTTATTCAAAATAATGTGTGGCGTGGTGCGCCGTCATTGCGTTGCGCAGATTTGCCGACTAGGAATTCTGCGACCCCACTAACGGAGAAAATAGATTGACCGACGACAGCAACAAAGCCCGCAAGGACATCGACCTTCTCGAGCTGACCGCTCACATCGTGTCCGCTTACGTCGAGAAGAACCGCTTGCCCGCTTCCGGCCTCGGCGATCTCATCGCCAGCGTCAGCGCGTCGATAGGTGGGCTCGGACAACCCGCCGCTCCGGTGGCAGCGCCGCTGATTCCGGCAGTCAATCCCAAGAAATCGGTGACGCCGGACTACATCATCTGCCTCGAAGACGGCAAGAAGTTCAAATCCCTGAAGCGCCATATCGGCGTTCATTTCGGGCTGACGCCGGATGCTTACCGCGCCAAATGGGGCTTGCCGGCCGACTATCCGATGGTTGCCCCCACCTACGCGGCCTCGCGCTCGCAGTTGGCGAAGGCGATCGGTCTTGGCCGCAAGGCCGCCCCGCCGGCGCCGGTCAAGAAGACCAGGAAGCCCAAGGCCACGGTCTGACACGTCATTCGAAGCCCGGCAAATGGAAGCCTCGAAGATTGGCGCGAAGGAACTCGACCTATGCGCCAAAATAACCTCTCCACCTCCGCCATTTACAATCAGCATGGTAGCGCGAAATCTTTGATCCAGAGCCGATTTTTGCGCGCGCCCCGCACCGAACTGCGCTAAAAGCGCTGTGGTCGGACCAGCGCCCCGCCGGCCGATACACAATCTCGCCGGGGCCATTCACAAATGACATCCGAATCCGATGCATCGCGCTATGCCGCCTTCCACCACAAACCCTTCCTGAGCTATTGGGCGGCGCGCTTCCTCTCCACATTCGCCACCCAGATCGTATCCGTCGCCGTCGGCTGGCAGGTGTACGACCTGACCCGCGATCCGTTCGATCTCGGGCTTGTCGGCATTGTCCAGTTCCTGCCTTCGCTACTGCTGGTGCTGGTCACCGGGGTGATCGCCGATCGTTTCGGACGCCGTCTGATCATGGCGCTGACGGTTCTGCTGGAGGCGATCTGCGCACTGGCCCTGTTGCTGCTGACGCTGCGCGGCCTTAGCGGGCCGGGCTTGATCTTCGGCGTGCTCGCCATGTTCGGCATCGCGCGCGCCTTCTTCGGACCGGCCGCGGCGTCGCTGTTCGCCAACCTCGTGCCGCCAGAGGATTTCGGCAACGCGATCGCCTGGAATTCGTCAGCCTGGCAGACAGCGACCATCGTCGGACCGGTCGCCGGCGGCCTGCTCTACGGGCTTTCGGCGGACGCGGCATACGGCACCGCAGCCGTTCTGATGTTTGTCGCCGCAGTGCTGGTCTTCAGCATCCCGAAGCCTGCCCAGCGCAGCGAGACCGACAGGCCGACGATGCAGACCCTGTTTGCCGGCTTCGGCTATATCTGGAACGAAAAGATCGTGCTCGGCGCCATTTCGCTCGATTTGTTCGCCGTGCTTTTGTCCGGCGCCACGGCACTGCTGCCGGTCTATGCGCGCGACATCCTCGAACTCGGCCCATGGGGCTTGGGACTGTTGCGTTCGGCGCCGGGGATCGGCGCCATCTGCGTTGCCATCTGGCTGGCCGGACATCCGATCCGCAATCATGCCGGCGTTGTCATGCTCGGCTTCGTCGCGCTGTTCGGCGCCTTTACCGTGCTGTTCGGCCTCTCCACAATCACCTGGCTGTCGATCGCAGCGCTCGCCTTGCTCGGCGCCACCGATATGTTCAGCGTCTACATCAGAGAGACGCTGATCCAGCTATGGACCCCGGACAAGGTTCGCGGCCGCGTCAACGCCGTCAATCAGGTTTTTGTCGGTGCCTCCAACGAGCTGGGCGAATTCCGTGCGGGCACCATGGCGGCATTGATCGGCACCGTGCCCGCGGTGGTGATTGGCGGCGTCGGCGCAGTCGTTATCGCCGGATTGTGGGCGCTGCTGTTCCCGCAGTTGCGCAAGGTGCGCCACCTCAACGGGCGAAACTGATCCGGGGCAAGCCGAATAACGCGGCAGCGAACCGCGGCATTCCCAACCAGAAACAGTCAGTTCTCCAGACCTTCGAGCAGCGTGAGGAGGGCGGCGTCCAGGGGATTTGGGCCGACTTTTTCGAGTTGGAACAAACCTTCCATGGTCAACATGGTGATGCCATGGACTTGCGCCCAACAGGCTGCCGCGCGACCCCGCACGTCGCGCTTGCGCAGCACGCCCTCGGCCTGGCCCCGCTCCAGCAATGCGATCACCACGCCAAACACAGCGAGCGCCCTCTCGCTCAGATGCACGTCCGCTGCCTTGCCGGCCTCCGCGCTGAACATGAGCCGGTAGAGACCCGGATTTGAGGTTCCAAACCGAACATAGGCCCGGCCGACGGCGAGAAATTCGTCCCGCCAGGAATTTGCCCCTCTTGGCTTTGCCGTCGTCATCGCCTCATGCAGCCTGTCCAATCCCAGCAGCGCCATTTCGGCAAGCAGGGCGGCCTTGTCCGGAAAGTGCTTGTAGGGAGCGGCATGGCTGACGCCGGCACGGCGCGCCACTTCCCTCAGAGTGAACTGCCAGCCCTTTTCCTCGTGCAGCATGGCCATGGCGGTCTCGATGATCGCGTACCTCAGATTTCCGTGGTGGTAGGGACGATCGGTGGCTTCTTGCATGCTGGCTCACAAAGTTATCATCAGAAACATTGTTGACATTGCCTACTTTCGGGCTTATGTCAATGCCTGGAAGTTAACGCTGTCAACATTGGAGCCTGCTATGAACACCGTTGCAAATGAAGTCGGAACCCGCCTCGCCCTTACTCATCAGCGCGCGCGATCGGCGCATCCTGCCCTCCCGGACCGGCCGAGAGCGGCACACTCCAAACGGAGCCTCGCGATGATCAACCTCATCGGTGGTGTGGTGGCATTCGGCCTGGCCGCGTCTCCGCTGCATGCCGGTGAGCTGTCGGCCATGGCGGGGGAGAGTATCCGTATCGGCGGCCTTCATGGCGTCCTCTACTACACCAACGACAATGACGGCTATCGGGTGATCGCGACGATGGCGGATGGTGAGGCCGGGGCTCCGGTGCGCTTCTCGGCCACCCTCGCCGAAGGGCAGTCGGCCACCATATCGGTGCCGGGAAAATTGGGCGAACCTGACCAAAGCCTCGAGGTGTCGCGCTCGGGCGACAAGCTTACCGTCACCGAGGTGGGATCGGTGTCCGACCAGAAAACTGGGGCCATTGCCGAGTAATGGCTTCACTAGGTCGCCGGGGCGTGCGCCACATCTCCATTTGTGCGCACGCCTGCAGCCGGTAATCCAGCACAAAGAAAGTGATTTCCATGAACAAGACCAATCTTGGCGTCGCCCTGGTGACGGGCGCATCCACCGGCATCGGCCACGCAACGGCCAAAGCCCTGCAGAATGCCGGCTTTCGCGTGTTCGGAACCAGCCGTCGCGCGGTCGCCGAACGGTCCGACGGCATTACCATGCTGACCTGCGACGTCACCGATGACGCGTCCGTGGCGAAACTGGTCGATGACGTTCTGGCCGAGGCCGGGCGTATTGATCTGCTCGTCAACAATGCCGGCATGGGTCTGCTTGGCGGCGCGGAGGAGTCCTCGATGGCCCAGGCTCAGTCGTTGTTCGACGTGAACGTCTTCGGCGTTTTCCGCGTGACCAACGCGGTGTTGCCGACAATGCGCCGCCAAGGAAAGGGCAGGATCGTCAATTTGAGCTCGGTGCAGGGGTTCATCCCAGCCCCCTATTTCGCGCTTTATGCGTCGACCAAACATGCCATTGAAGGCTATTCCGAATCGCTCGACCACGAACTGCGCCCGTTCGGAGTTCGCGTCGTGCTGGTCGAGCCCGCCTATACCCGTACGTTATTCGAAGACAATCTCGCCAGGCCGGATCAGTTGCTGGATATCTATGACTCTGCGCGCGCTGGCATGAATGTAGCCGTGCGGAAGGCGATGGAAAAAGGCGATGCGCCCGAAGTGGTAGCCAA
This sequence comes from Mesorhizobium sp. M5C.F.Ca.IN.020.29.1.1, assembly GCF_003997375.1. Lineage (NCBI taxonomy): Bacteria > Pseudomonadati > Pseudomonadota > Alphaproteobacteria > Hyphomicrobiales > Phyllobacteriaceae > Mesorhizobium > Mesorhizobium sp. M5C.F.Ca.IN.020.29.1.1. The sequence goes on from NZ_RZSW01000116.1 coordinate 11,999, forward strand.
GACCGTGTTGGCGGCTGCGACTGATCCCACTCCTAAGAGGCGCTATCCGGCGGGAAAAATGGCGCGCCAGGTCAGTTTCCTGCGCCGTTTCGTCCCGGCATCCGCATTCGACAAAAGCCTGCGTAAGCAGAACGGGCTGCCGGTCTGACGTCCACGTCAACGACTGCTGCTTCGGTCGAACCGGCAAACCACGGCAGGCTGCTGTCGCTCGGTTCACCGCTTCGGCAGGCAGACCTTGCCGTCCGGTGGGCTGACGAAACTCTTGGCGCATTGTCGGCTCCGTCGGTGGCGGGACTTGGAATCGGTGGCACGAATCCGGACACCTGAAGCCGCAGCGCCTCGTCCCCCAAAAACGGCGATACAAAATCAAATCAATAGTTTGCGTTTATAGACGCAAAACTAGATCAGGACAGCGCGGGCTTACCGAAGATCGTCTGAAGGAATTCGCCGAGCCAGCGCTTCAGATGCATGTCCCAGATTAGCCGGCCGCCGAGATGGTCGCGGCCGGGCTGCGCGCCGGGGAGTTCGAAGCGATGCGCGCCGCGAACGACCCAGCGCTGCATCATCGCCCTGGTCAATTCGCCATGGAACTGGATGCCCCAGGCATTGTCGCCATAACGAAAGGCCTGGTTGGGATAGGTTTCGGCCGTCGCCAGCAGCGTCGCGTCCCTCGGCAGCGAGAAGCCCTCGCGGTGAAACTGGTAGACCATCTCAGGCCAGCGCATCAGCTTCCTGCCATCCTCCGTCGCTTTCAGCGGATACCAGCCGATCTCGACCAGCCCCTCGCCATGCCCCTCGACCTTGCCGCCAAGATGTTTGACCAGCATCTGCGCGCCGAGGCAGATGCCGAGCAACGGCCGGTTCTCCCGGAGCGGAACTTTCAGCCAGTCGGTCTCGCGGCGGACGAAGTCGTCCTCGTCATTGGCGCTCATCGGTCCGCCGAACACAACGGTTCCGGCATGACCGTCCAGTGTTTCCGGCAAGGCGTCGCCGAGCGGCGGGCAGCGGAGATCGAGGTCGAACCCCTCTTCGATAAGCATGTGGCCGACGCGCCCGGGGCTCGAACTCTCCTGATGCAGCACGATCAGGATTTTTGGTCTCGGCCTCGGCGTGGATGGCATGGGTATCCTGTCTATTCGTCGCTCGACGTTCCAGTAGCACCCGGCGCTTCGGCGGCCGCCTTGCGGCGTGCCTCGACGCGGTCGTGGCGTTCGACATCCATCAGCTCGGCGACCCGCCAGACGATATTGTCCTCGAGTTCGTGCAATTCGCCATCGGCATAGACGATCTGCCACATCAGGCCGATGAAGGCTTTTCGCGCGTCCGGATCGAGCTGACGCTTCAAAACACTGGTGAAGGCGTAGAGGTCGATCGCCTCATTGTCGGCCCGCTCGCCGGCAGCGGCAAGCGCGTCGAGCTCGTCGCCGCTGATCGAATAGCTTTGCGCCAGCACCGCCTTGAACCGCTCCCATTCGGCATCCTGACGCACGCCGTCGGCACTCATCACATGGTAGAGAAGGGCGGACGCCGCAATGCGCGGATCATCGGCGTTGTTGCGGGCGCTGCCAGCTGCCGGCAGGTCCTTCAGAAACGACAGAACGCGTTCGAACATGTGATTCCTACTTCCCATCGGCCAAAACTATCAAGCTCAGCCGAATCAAAAC
>NZ_RZSW01001170.1:0-510 GCF_003997375.1 Mesorhizobium sp. M5C.F.Ca.IN.020.29.1.1
GCCTTTATCTCGGCTTGCTCGAAAACATGGCTGGTGGCAAAGCCGGCTTCGTTGATGGCGAGCACGCCTGCCAGGTTCGAGGATCCGCTGCCCTTGTGGACCTCGGGCGCGCCGCGATGATAGCGCACGATCATGCGCGCGACATCCGTCATCAGCGCAGGCGTCAGTTCGCCACCGACTGCCATTCGATCGAGCAGCTTCGACTGATCGAAGCGGACCATCTCGATCGCCGCATCGACCAGTTCGCCGCTTCCGTCGAAGGCCAGCTCGCCGCCGGCCTCTCGGGTGACGCGCCGCACCCCCAGATAGAGGCCGGGGGCAGTCCTGGAGTTGAGCTCGACCTCCTTCTTGCAAGCGGCGAGCCGCAGCGCCGGGGTCGAGAAGTCGACATAGGGCAGCTTGACAGCTCGCTTGATCTTGTAGGCGCGCTGGCCAACCAGGAAGATACGCGAGATATGGGTCTCGATCGCCTCGACCGGTCCGCTCTCGCCATATGCGGCAGGGTTATAC
>NZ_RZSW01001171.1:0-508 GCF_003997375.1 Mesorhizobium sp. M5C.F.Ca.IN.020.29.1.1
GAACCGCGTCGAAATTCATGGCGCGGAACGCGGTTTCCGGATCGGCGAAGACATAGCGGAAGCGCGTGGAAATCTCGTCCCATTGCTTGGCGACGGCGGGATCGGCGCGCAGCTTCTCCTCGACCGTGTCCTTTATCGAGTTGGCGAAAAGCGTGACGCCGGCGACCATCGCTGCGGCCTCCTTCGGGTTATGTGTCTGACGGGAATTGAATAGGCCGAGACGCACGCCGACACCGCGCAGGCGGAGCGTCAGAATGGCGAGTTTTTGCTTCTGCCGGATCGTCCAGTCGACGCGGTCGCGAAGCAGCGTACGGGCCACGCGAACGATATTGAGGCCGCGGTTTTCGGCGAAGCGGAGCGCTTGGCGGTAGAGCGTCCCGCGCTCGTAGTCGAGCGTGGTTTCCTTGGCGTTGCGTCGGGACAGAATTTTGGCCAGCCCGCCATTGAGGCCGAAGGATCGCTGCCCGTAATAGAGCGCCATGTCCTCGCGATGTCGCGTCATCGCGAC
>NZ_RZSW01001172.1:0-508 GCF_003997375.1 Mesorhizobium sp. M5C.F.Ca.IN.020.29.1.1
GTGCCGTGGCTGGTCACGAAGGCGGCGAGACGGCCGGGCTTCAGCAACCGAAGCGCCTTCACGACGAAGTAGTCGTGCAGACGCAGCCCGAGCGAGCGCAAGGCGCGGTCGGACCGCACGGTGCGATCGGAAAAGGGCGGATTGCCGATGGCGAGGTCGAATCGCGCCGGCAGCTCGGTGCGGGCGAAATCGCCAGTGACGATGCGCGCACGCGGCTGCAGCAGCCGGGCGATGCGCGCGGTGACGGGATCGAGTTCGACGCCTGTGACGTGGGAACGGTCGCGAAGCTCTGCCGGCATCAGTGCCGGAAAGAGCCCCGTTCCAATGCCGGGCTCGAGAACGCGGCCGCCGCGCCAGCCGAGCCGCAGCAAGCCCGCCCATATCGCCCGAACGATAAATTCCGGCGTGAAATGCGCATACTGCGTGCAGCGCGCCAGCGAGGCGAAGTCGGCGTCGTCGACGACCTCCTGGAGCTCGGCGCCGATTTCCTCCCAGCCCTTCCTGAAAC
>NZ_RZSW01001173.1:0-502 GCF_003997375.1 Mesorhizobium sp. M5C.F.Ca.IN.020.29.1.1
GTCCAGCACCACGTCCCTGTTGGCTGACATCCAGGCACGGTTCTTCAATCCCGTCGTCGCGTCGCGCCAGGCCAGGAATTCCAATTTCTTTATTGTTTCCCAACGGCCGATTAGCAATACGGCAGTTCCGATCGCCAGCAGCGACAACACCGCCAGGGCGAACGCAATCTGGTAGTTGAATCTCTTCAGACTTTTTTCTGTCGAATAGAGATCTACGTTGATCTCATCTCCATATTTGTAATATTCGTCATTCATCCTCTCTACGAGCTGCTCGAGTTCCAGCCCCATTTCCTTCAGGCTCTTTTCGTCGAGAGGCAGCCCGGCCGCAATCATGGCATCAAGCCGTGTCACCGCGTCAACGACACGGGGCACGATACTTGCGTAGGCGCGAATCTCGCTCGCTGTCCCAGTGCCGTCGATCCGCTTGAAACGAATGTAGACTAGGTCGTTCGCCGCCGATAAGTGCTCAAGGCTGTCTGCCGACCCAGGGGCGGCCTGGGCG
>NZ_RZSW01001174.1:0-502 GCF_003997375.1 Mesorhizobium sp. M5C.F.Ca.IN.020.29.1.1
ATATCATATACGATTTAATACAGGATATTTAGGGCCGAGCTCGGCGAGCTTTCGCTTTCCACCCCCAACATCATCGAGGGACGAACATGAGCCTCTTCGCTGCCGTAAGGCTCCCGCGTGAGATCCTCTTCGGGAAGGGCCAGCGCCATGTCATTCCAATCGTTGCAGCCAGGCTGGGCCGTCGCGCTCTTGTCTGTACGGACGAGCGCTTTGCCGCAACTGTCGCCTTCGCAGAGATCATGGAGGCGCTCGAGCGCGCATCGATCGATGTGCTGGTGCACGACCGTGTGCTGCCCGATGTGCCACGAGACACGGTTGCCGTCTGCGTAGAGATGGCGCGAGAGTTTGCGCCGGACATGGTGATCGGCATCGGAGGTGGCAGTTGTCTCGATATGGCCAAATGCGCCGCGTTGCTCATCAGTCACGGCGGCCTGCTCCAGGACTACTACGGCGAGTTCAAGGTGCCTGGTCCGACGCTGCCGTTGATCGCGGTGCCAACGAC
>NZ_RZSW01001175.1:0-498 GCF_003997375.1 Mesorhizobium sp. M5C.F.Ca.IN.020.29.1.1
ATGCCACACGCCGCGTGATTTTGCTGGCGGCACCAGGAAGAGCGAGTGGCTGGCCGGAGCAACTGCTGCCGAAGGCAGCGGCATCGTGCCGAACATTACTTCGGGTGAAGGCGGGCTTAGTGACTGGTTGGAGGCTGACATCGCCAACTTTCTCGAGACCGGCTTCACGCCGGATTTCGACACCGTCGGTGGCGCCATGGTCGACGTGCAGAGAAACATGGCCCAACTGACGCCCGAGGACCGGGCGGCGATATCAGCCTATCTGAAGGCCATACCGCCGCATCCCAATGGCTATCCGGCGCGCAAGCAGCCTTCGAGCTGACGCGAAAACCGAACGGGATGGCGGCGCGTCAGCGGTCGCCGAGGAAATCGAAGCCGGCTTCGAAGAAATGATTGTAGTTGCAGGTCATTTCCTCGCCGGGCGCGATGTCGCGCGACGCATACGTCTCCTCGGGCGAGGAGACGTCGCAATTCGGGTCATCGGCATGGTTCATGTAG
>NZ_RZSW01001176.1:0-496 GCF_003997375.1 Mesorhizobium sp. M5C.F.Ca.IN.020.29.1.1
ACAGATGCTCTTCCGGCCAGTTTCCGAGATTGTTGCGGCAGCTTACTCCGGAGCAAAAGACGGTGACGTCGGGATAAGACGTCTCCACCAAATACTTCTGAACAGCTTTGTCGGCACCGTTGGCGTCGCCGACGACGACGCGCAATCCGCTTTTCCTCACATTGTCGAGGCGCTCTTTGACCTGGCTTGGTAGCCGCGAGACGTGGCGCGAGCCTCCTACAAAAACCGTGTTCATTGATTGCTCCTCGTGCGTGTGATCGTAAACGTGTGGACGCTTGCCGCACCTCCCTGGCCCATCAACACATTCGTTATGGCATTCATTGTCGATCCGGACCGGAATAAATCATCGAACAGGAGAACGCGGCGACCGCGAACTGGATCGCCGTTCAGCGCATAAAGCCCTTCAAGCAGTTCGCGACGGCGCTGTGGATCCACTACACCCTTCAATTGTGTCGGCGGACGCGTGGTCACGATGCAATTCGCAACCGGGATGTTG
>NZ_RZSW01001177.1:0-488 GCF_003997375.1 Mesorhizobium sp. M5C.F.Ca.IN.020.29.1.1
GGGCTACCGCGAAGCCGCTGAGTAGCGCCCCGCTTCTTCTTTCGGTCGCTCCGCCGCCGGGTTCGCCCGGCGGCGGTTTCGTTTCCAGCCCACCTATGGAGGACATCATGTCCGCGCATACGATATTTGAATCCGCGCCGATCGGCGCCATCGTCGCCTGGTCCGACGGCACGCCGCAGCCGCCGGAACGGCATTCCAAAAAGCTCGCCGCCTGGAAGAACAGCAACAGCCAGGGGCGGCTCGTCCGCAAACAGGGTGGTCGTGACGCCGGCACGCTTGGCTCCAACGGAAGCTTCACTCTGCACGAGGCCGATTTCGGCGCCGGCGGCGTCATCGCCATCCGCGTCCACCGGACCTTCTCGCTCGGCTCCAGCCTTCGCTTCATCATCGTCGAGCGCCCTCCGGTTGGCTCCGTGCGCGTGTTCGACCGTGCTGGTGACCATGCCGAGCTGGTCCACCTCGCTCCCCATCGCGCCGCCGCCCAACAC
>NZ_RZSW01001178.1:0-487 GCF_003997375.1 Mesorhizobium sp. M5C.F.Ca.IN.020.29.1.1
GTATACGGCATCGCAGGCGGTTATCGGCATTCAGGCGGCGTTGCGCCAGCGCGACCATACAGGGCTTGGTCAATGGGTGCGCGTGGATATGATGTCGTGCGCGCTTCACTTGTTGGCATCGGAGTCTAGCTATGCGCTGAACGCACAGGAACAGGCAAGTAGAGGCAGAAACGGCATTAGCCACAGTCACCAGCCGGCGCCTTACGGCATCTATTCGACCTTAGACGGGGCGATTGCTGTTGTGGCTTACCCCGAATCCCTGGCCGATATTGCCACCGTGTTGGGCCTCAGCGACCAGATCTTACCGCTGTTGGAGGGGAAGGGCCCTTGGACAAACCGGGACAAGATCGCCGGTATCCTGTCAGAGCGGTTGCTTCAGCTGACAAGCGATGATGCGGTTACGCGCCTCGCACCCACTGGTATCCTGTTAGCCCCTGTACGCAGCATCGATCAGGCGCTGGCGGATCCCGATGTGGCCAACGAACTA
>NZ_RZSW01001179.1:0-482 GCF_003997375.1 Mesorhizobium sp. M5C.F.Ca.IN.020.29.1.1
CAGCATGGGCGGGTGCTAGACGGCTGGTGGGTTTTTCAAAAAGGTAGGGGCAATGACCAGCAAACGATTAGCAAAATCTCTTCTTCTTGGGGCAGTTTCCGTCCTGGCGCTCGGATCGGTTGCTCATGCCGCCGACGCGGTTGTGCCGGTCGTCGAGACGTCGGCCTTCAACTGGAGTGGCATCTATGTCGGATTTGGCGTTGGCGCCGGCGCCAATGTCCACGAGCTCAGCAGCGATCTGGTTCCTGGCTTCTCGTTCAACGGCATTGGTGGTGAAGGCGTATACGGTGAACTGACCGTTGGGTACGACTATATGGTGTCGCCGCGCTTCCTGATCGGCGGACTGCTGGATGCCCATGCCGGCAACATTGAAACCACGCTCGATGTTGCTGGTTTCGATGCTTCGGTCCGCGAGACCTACGGTTTCGACGCTGGTTTGCGGCTTGGTTACCTCTTCACGCCAAACACTTTGGGCTATGTGC
>NZ_RZSW01000117.1:0-13599 GCF_003997375.1 Mesorhizobium sp. M5C.F.Ca.IN.020.29.1.1
TTCTCCAGCTCAGCGAGGGCTGCCAGCGCTTCGTCGCTCTTGCCCTCATTGGCAAGCTTCAGCGCCTGCGAGAAGGCGTCGCCCGAGCGATTGGCGCGGGTCTCGTCCCAATAGCGATAGCCGACAAAGGCGGCGGTGCCAACCACCACCAGTATCGCGAGCGCAAGCAGGGCAGGGCCAAAACGGTCCCATAGCGCATGCGCCTGATCGCGACGCATCTCTTCGTTGACTTCGCGGATAAAACTGTCGTCCGACATGGATCAAAACCATTCCTGCCCCTGAAGGGGGTACATGAGCCCCGCGTTTTAGCGAAATTTTGTCGGCATGGAAGGGGTTCGACCGGAAAATCGGCTAGTCGCCGGACAGGCGATGTAAAGGACGACTGAAAAGGGCGACCGCACCCGCGCCACATTTCGCCGATAGCTGGTGCTCGAACCCTCCTCACAATCCAGATCAGAGATCGATGCCTCGTTTGTCCCGCGTTGTTGCGTTCTCGATCGTGTCGCTTGCTGCGGCGGACGCTGCTGTCGCCGATCCGCCAGCGCCGGTAAAGCCGAAGCAGGCCGTCATCATCTCGTTCGACAGCGCCCGCGATATTTCGCAATGGAAGCGTAGCCGCGCGCTGGCCGCACGCACCGGCGCCCATTTCACCTATTTCGTGTCCTGCGTCTTCTTGCTCTCGCCGGAGACGCGCAAGGAATACACGGCGCCCGGCAAGACATCAGGCAAATCCAATATCGGCTTCGCCGCCTCGAAACAGGAAGTCGCTGACCGGCTCGAGCAGATAGACCTCGCGGTCTCGGAAGGTCATGACATCGGCAGCCACGCTTGCGGCCATTTCGACGGCAAGGACTGGAGCAAGGCCGACTGGCTGAGCGAGTTCGGTTCGTTCAAGCGCATTCTCGAAAACGCCTATTCGATCAACGGCATTGCGCCAGAACCCGCAGGCTGGCGCAAGATCGCGCGTAAGGCGGTCGGCTTTCGCGCGCCTTATCTGTCGGCGAACAAGGCGCTCTACGAGGCGCTGCCAAAGGCGGGCTATCTGTTCGACGCGAGCGGTGTGGCGCGCGGCCCCGCCCGACCGCGTACCGTGAGCGGCATCACGCGCTTTTCGCTGCCGCAAATTCCGGAAGGTCCCCACACAAGGCGGGTGATCGCGATGGATTACAATCTCTATGTCAGGCATTCCGGCGGTTTCGAGCGGCCGAGCAAGGCCGACGAATTCGCCAAACGGACCTATGACGCCTTTCGCGCCGCCTTCGACGCCCAATACCAGAGAAAACGCATTCCGCTGGAACTCGGCTTCCACTTCACGCTGATGAATGACGGCGCCTACTGGAATGCGCTGGAGCGCTTCGCCGGCGAGGTCTGCACAAAGCCCGATGTCGAGTGCATCAGCTATCGCGACCTTATTTCACGGCGACGTGAGGCGTCGGTGGGCGGCTGAACCGGAAGCGCTCGCCGCCCGCTACTCCTCAACTTACCGGCTGATCTTCAGGGCGCAAGCCGGCTCGCTCTCGCTCCAAATAGTCTTGGTCGATTTCCGGTAGCGGCGCGCCTTCAAGCGTCGCCTCGAACGCGCGCAGGCGCTTGTAGATGGATATCAGCTCGACGATGGTCGGCCAGGAATTCACGAGATATTGGAACGAACTGGCGACTTGGGAAAACGCGGTGACAATTTGCTGAAAAATCCCAAAGGTTATCTTACCAATAGCTAAGGTCGGAACAAGAATGAGGGTAGCGAAAACGTTGTCAACTTGGAGATATAGATAGCGAACCATGTCGAAGTAGACATAATGAGCGTACAACGTGAAGTAGTTCTTCCGAACATTTCTGAAAAGCTCAGCCAGCGTTGGTGGCTGAGCTCGTGCCGTATCGTCCTCACCAAGGACAAGCTCCTTGCGCAGAGCGGCTTCAACACGCTGATTACGAAATTCCAGCCCGGGTAGCTTGATGCCGACCACGGCTAGCAAGCTGGTGCCGAACAGCGACCAAGCGATCGCCGCGATGACCAGCGGATAAGGGATTGCTCCAACTATGGGGAGAGTTTGAACGTGAACGGAAAGGGATGCCAGCAAGGGTAGGAACGCGATTAGGGTCATAACCGAATCGATGAAGTTAACACCCAGCCCCTGCATCGTGCCGGAGAACCGCATCGTGTCGTCCTGAACGCGCTGCGACGCCCCTTCGATATGGCGCAGCCTCGGCCAATAAGCGGTAAAGTAATCGTTCATCGCCGTGCGCCAGCGGAAGACATAATGCCTGACGAAGAAAACATTCAGAACGGCAATGCTCATATAAACCAGAGCCAAAGACAGGAACTGCCACACTCCGTAGTAAAGCTCGGCCGGCGTAACGGATCCAGGCGTGGTAAGCGCCTTCTGCACCATGTCGTAAAACATGCCACGCCAATCATTTAGCGCCACGCTTATCTGCACAATGAAATTGGTGACGAAAATGACCAGGCCGGAGCCTAGGATCGACCAGTTTTGCCAAGGATGTGGGGCATACAGCGCCCAGAAAAGATAAAATAAAGCGATACCCGCGAAAAAGTACCCGTAAAACCAGAGGAATGACGGCACCAGGAATCTCAATGGGCTTATGATAGGCGCCTGCGGATCGACCGGCGGCATGCCAAGCATCGTGCCAAGGTGTTCGCCGCCCAAGAACCACAGGATGACGAGCAGAAGGCTCCATGCGACGGCCGAAATGAAGAACAGCTTCGGCTGCGGGAAAAAGGATACGAACACGGTGGGGAATCCTCGGTCGATGCGCAAATCAGCGGCGTTGCTGTTCAGCGGGCATAAGGTCACACATCGATCGGAATGAAAATGGCCGGTGCGCGATGCCCGGCCCCGAGCAAGACCACAATCATGGCGATTTTGGCGCAGCCGACCACGTGATCGCGCCTGAGACGAGCAGGACGGCGGCGGCCATGATCGATGCGAGGAAGAAGTCGCCCGAGGCTTGCGCAAGCAGCCCGGCAACGATCGGACCGATGATCTGACCGAGGCCGAACGAGGCCGTCATCAACGCTAGAACCCGGCGTGGCGCTTGCGGGGCAAGCTGCCTTCCGGTCTGCAGGCCGAGCGCGGTGATGGCGATGAAGGTCCCGCCAAGCAGAAACCCGCCGAGCAGCGGCCCAATGTGTCCGCCGACGGCGACGCTCGCAGTGACGCCGACCACCTCGACGAGGCACCCGAAGGCATAAGCCTGGTAAAGCCCGATCTTTCCCGCAATCTTCTGCCAAAGCCAGACCGAGGGTATCCCGGCAAGGCCGGTGACCATCCAGACCATGGCTTCGAAGACGCGGCTTCCGCCGCCCTGCCGGACGATGGCGACCAGAAATGTCGCCGTCACGATATAGCCGAAGCCGAACAGCCCATAGGCGACAATGATCTTCACCAGCGACCGATCCTTCGGCAGCGCCGGTTCGCGACCATCGGCGCCGTTGGCGGTCGCAGTGCTGCCGAGCAGCAGTGCCACGAGGGCAAAGGCGCCGGCTGAGATCACGGCGGACCAGAACCAGCCCGCCGGCCAACCGGCTTGTGCGGTGACGAGGATCGCCATCAGCGCCGAGGACGCCGCTATGCCGAGACCGACGCCGCCGAAATGCAGCGCCTGCAGGTCGTTTCGGCCGGCTGCGGCCAGATGGCCGAAAACGATGCTGGACATGAACACCAAGACAAAAGCGCTAGCCAGACCGGCAAGAAACCGGATGACGAGAAACGCCGCCATCGTTTCGGCCAGGCCCATCAGCCCGGTGAGGACTGCGGTGGCGGCAAGACCAGCCAGCATCAGCAGGCGCTCACGACCGTGCGCCCAGCCGCCGACGGCCGCAAGTGCACCAATGAGATAGCCGAGATAGTTGGCGGATGCGATCCAGCCGGCATCCGCCGGCGACAGGCCTAGTTCCTCCATCATGCCGGGCAGGATCGGCGTGTAAACGAAGCGGCCGATGCCCATGGCAACGGCCAGGGCAATCATGCCGGCGAAGGCGAGACGCAAAGGGGATGGCAAGGCGGCTTTCATTGCAGTGCACAATAGGTGCACGAGCCTGTCAAACAATCCGCTTGTGTTGGGCCAGGACCGCTCGCAACGGCTGTTGGCAGGTGTCCGCCGCAGAGGCCCGGACCGCTAAATCTGTTTCATTAGCCGCAGGCGACCTGTGATGCCCGTCTCGTAGGCAGTGCGCCGGGCCGTCAGCCTGAACGGCACGTCAGCGAGTTCGCGCTCCGACATGGTGTCGAGCACAGGATGCGACAGCGGATCGGTCGCCCATCGGGTGGTCTCACTTTCATGCGACCGGCTTTGCCGCGCGCCGGCAACGGAAAGGCCCCTGAACAATGATAAAATCTTCATCGGATTTTCCTCGATAGGTCTGGCTATTTCCTTAAAATCTGCCCTTCCGCCGTATGTTTCAATTGAGATTTCAATCGTGTCGGTTTAGAAAAACTGTATGGCCATGCTGAACCGCGTCCACCTCAACGGCCTGCGCGCCGTGGAAACCGTCGCCCGTCTGGGATCGCTTTCGGCTGCGGCGAGCGAACTCAACGTGTCCGCCAGTGCCGTCAGCCAGCAGGTCAAGCGGACGGAAGAGCAACTCGCCCAGGCGCTGTTCGAACGAACGGCAAGCGGTCTCGTGCTGACCGAATTCGGCACCGTGTTCACCGCCCGGCTCGGGGCAGGTTTCCGCGAACTCGCACAGGCGATAGCGCTCGCCGACGAGGCCTCCGAATGCACGCTGGTGGTTTCGGTCGCACCGGCTTTCGCCTCGAAATGGCTGCTGCCGAGGCTGTCCAGGCATTTCGCCCGCCATCCAAACGTCCTGCTGCGCATCGACGCGTCGGTGCGGATTGCCGATCTGGACCGCTCGGACATCGACATCGCCATCCGGCTTGGCGACGGGACATGGCCGGGCGCGCGGGCGGAACTGCTGCTGGCGCAAGAGGTCTTCCCGGTGTGCGCCCCGGTGATCGCCAACAAACTGAAATCGATCGAAGACCTCGCCTTGACGTGCGCGATCACCGACGAAAGGTCGATGATCACTTGGGAAAGCTGGTTTGAGGCCGCCGGGGTAAAGCCGGTCACCTTCCTCAAAGGCGCGCGCTTCACCGACCCGATGCTTTGCTTGGAATCGGCGATCGCCGGTCACGGCGTCATGCTCGGCTGGCAATTGCTGGCCGCCGACGCGCTTGCCGACGGCCGCCTTGTCGCGCCCTTCGGAGTCCGCGCCCAGAGCGGGCTGGGCTACTGGCTGGTGACCTCCGCCGCCAAGACCGAAAGCCGCAAGGTCAGGGATTTCAAAGTCTGGATCCGCGAAGAAATAGCGGCGACGATGGCGCAATTCGGGTCACACACCAGCGCGAACTGAACCTGCCCCGTGCAATCGCGGTGGAAAGCTCAGGGGCGGCGATCTATGTAGGAACCGGACCCCACATCGCGAGACAGGCAGGATCATGACCACACATTCGCGCGGCGTTTCCGCAACGATCGACCCGGTGAAGCTCGATAGGCTGGCCGAAGTCGCCATCAAGGTCGGGCTGCAATTGCAGCCGGGGCAGGATCTGGTGCTGACATCGTCGATCGCAGCCCTGCCTTTGACGCGACGGATCGTCGAGCATGCCTACAGAGCCGGCGCCGGCCTGGTGACGCCGATCTTCAACGACGACGAGATGACGCTGGCGCGCTTCCGCTACGGGGCCGATGCCGGTTTCGACCACGCCGCCGGCTGGCTCTATGAGGGGATGGCGAAGGCCTTCGCCAACAATGCGGCGCGGCTTGCCGTGCGCGGCGAGGACCCCTCGCTGCTGTCGGCACAGGATCCGGCCAAGGTAGCGCGTGCCAACAAGGCGAATTCCATCGCCTATCAGCCGGCGTTGGAAAAGATCACCGGCTTCGACATCAACTGGAACATAGTCGCCTATCCCGACCTCGCCTGGGCGAAACAGGTATTCCCCGGCGATGCCGACGACGTCGCCGTGGCAAAACTCGCCGACGCGATCTTTGCGGCGTCGCGGGTGGATGTGGAGGATCCGATCGGCAACTGGACGGCGCACAATGCGGCACTGAAGAGCCGGACAGAATGGCTGAACGGCCATAATTTCCATGCGCTGCATTTTACCGGGCCGGGAACTGATCTCACCGTCGGGCTGGCGGACGGCCATGAATGGATGGGCGGCGCTTCGACCGCCAGGAACGGTATCACCTGCAACCCAAACATCCCGACCGAGGAGGTCTTCACCACGCCGCATGCAAGGCGCGTCGAGGGGCATGTCTCCTCGACCAAGCCGTTGTCCTATCAAGGCACGCTGATCGACGAGATCTCGGTGCGCTTCGAGGAAGGCAGGATCGTCGAGGCAAAGGCTTCGAAGGGCGAGGACGTGCTGAAGAAGGTGCTCGACACCGACGAGGGTGCGCGCCGGCTCGGCGAGGTCGCGCTGGTGCCGCATTCCTCGCCGATCTCGGCGAGCGGCCTGCTGTTCTTCAACACGCTGTTCGACGAGAACGCCGCCTGCCACATCGCGCTCGGTCAGTGCTATTCGAAGTGCTTCGTCGACGGCGCCTCGCTCAGCCAGGAGGAGATCGGGACGCGTGGCGGCAACAAGAGCTTCATCCATATCGACTGGATGATCGGTTCGGACAGGATCGACATCGACGGCGTCGGCAAGGACGGCAGCCGCGTGCCGGTTATGCGTAAGGGCGAGTGGGCGTAAGGAGCCGCCAACAAACCGTCATGGCGATCAACCCCGGAGTTGGCAATGAAACTCGATATCAAGGTCAAGCGCATCTACGAGCCGCCCTCGCCTGGCGATGGCCAGCGGGTGCTCATAGACCGCGTATGGCCGCGCGGCGTCCGCAAAGAAGACGCCGCTCTGACGCTATGGCTGAAGACCGTCGCGCCAAGCGATGAATTGCGCAAATGGTTCGGCCACGAGCCGACGCGCTGGATGGAATTCCAGCAGCGATATCGCGGCGAGCTCGACAGGAACAGCGACGCGGTCGGCCAGTTGCGCGCCCTCCTCGACAACGGCCGGGTGACGCTGCTCTACGGCGCCCAGGACGACATGCATAACAACGCAGTGGCCTTGGCTGACTATCTCCGCCTAAAGGGCTGAGGCAGCGCGCACGCTGCCGGGTCACATCGACGCCTTTATCGCTGATCTCCTCAGGCGACACGCAGTTCCGTGGCCGCATCGAAGAGGTGCACCTTGCCCGGCAGTACCGAAAGATTGATCGCGGCGCCGGCGTTGCGGCGCTCGTCACGCGGCACCACGGCGACAGCGTCATATCCCGCCACGCGCAAATGGATCTGAACATCCGCGCCGGTCGTTTCGGACAGCACGACCTCGCCCTTGATCTCACCCGCATCCGAAATGCCGAGATCGTGCGGCCGGACGCCCATGATGACCTTTTGGCCTGGCTTCGCCTTGATCTCCGGTGAGAGGCCGATCGACACGCCTTCGGCGACGAAGCGAGGACTGCCGCCCGCGGTCTCGACAGCGCCAGCGATGAAATTCATCGACGGCGAGCCGATGAAATCAGCGACATATTTCGAGTTCGGGCGCTCATAGACCTCGTCGGGCGTGCCGATCTGCATGATCCTGCCGGCGTGCATCAGCACGATCTTGTCAGCCATCGTCATCGCCTCGATCTGGTCATGGGTGACGTAGATCGTGGTCGTGCCGAGACGATTGTGGAGTTGGCGGATTTCCACGCGCATATGCGTGCGCAGCTTCGCGTCGAGATTGGAGAGCGGTTCGTCGAAAAGGAAGACGGCGGCATTCCGCACCATGGCGCGGCCCATGGCGACGCGCTGGCGCTGGCCACCCGACAGTTCCTTGGGATAGCGCCCAAGATAGGGCGTGAGATTCAGGATTTCCGCCGCCCATTCGACCTTCTTCCTGATCTCCGCCTTTGGCACTTTCGCTACTTCGAGACTGAAGCCGATATTGTCGAACACCTTCATTGTCGGATAAAGCGCGTAGTTCTGGAACACCATCGCGATATCGCGATCGCGCGGGTGAACGTCATTGACTCGCCTGTCGCCGATCAACAGATCGCCGTCGGTCACGCTCTCGAGCCCTGCTGTCATGCGCAGAAGCGTGGTCTTTCCGCAGCCCGACGGCCCAAGAAGCACGACGAATTCGCGGTCGGCAATGCCGAAGGAGACGTCCTTCATCACCTCGATATGCCCGAAATTCTTGGCGATGTTCCTATATTCTACGGTAGCCATTCGCTCTCTCCAGAAGCCCTGATTCGGGTCGTCAGTATTTCTGCCTTGTCGGCGTGATGACGATTTCCTGCACGAGGGCGTTCTGCGGCATCTGGTAGGTGTGCAGCATAAGGTCAGCCACGTGCTCGGGCCCGATCCCGCCACCGATCTTGAGCTTGTTGGCCTTGTAGTTCGCGAGCGTCTGCGGATCGAGGACGCCGCTCAGAACTTCGGTTTCGATCACCCCGGGCGAAAGCACGACCACGCGGACGTCATAGTCGGAAAGATAGTCGCGCAGCGACTCCGACACGGCGTGAACGAAGAATTTCGTCCCGCAGTAAACCGTATGGTCCGGATAGACCTTCCGGCCAGCGATCGAACTCATCATGAACAGCGTTCCATGACGGCGCGCCATCATGCCCGCCATCACGGCCTGGACCGAATTCAGCACGCCCTTCGTGTTGATGTCGATCATCTCGTCCCATTCCTCGGGCGGCTGGCGGCCTATATCGGCAAGACGCGCGATGCCGGCATTGGCAAAGAGCATGTCGACCGGTCCGTATTCGGCTTCCGCCTCCTTCACGGCGGCCGCAATTGCGGCGCGGTCCCGGACATCAACCTGCCGGGCCATACTGTCAGGCAGGTTCAGCGCCTCCATGCGCTCCAGACGGCGGGCCATCATGAGAACAGGATGGCCGGCGCGCGAAAACACCTTGGCGACCGCTTCGCCGATACCAGAACTGGCTCCTGTCACTGCTACGAGCTGTTTTCCAGCCATTGTTTTTCCTCATGGGAATTGTCGATACCCGGGGTGGCGGCCCAAGGCCGCCACCCCGGAACACTCAGCCCTTGGCGACGAGATCGTCGACCTGGGTTTTCAGGGCGTCGAGCGACTCCTTGGCCGAGCCCGACTGGCCGGCGAAGTATTTGCCCAGCGCAACCGGGATCATATCGCTCGAGAGTTCTGCCCACGCCGGCAGGTCGGGCTCGGATCCCATGTAGTTGGCGATGGTGTCGCGCACGACCGGCAAATGGCGGGTCGTGCCGGCGCCGACACGCGCATTGGCCAGCACGCGCGGATCATCATAGACGCTGGTGCGCGTTGGCCCCGTACCGCCGCCAAGAACGGTTATCAGCGCCTGGGTATCGGCTGAGGTCGCCCACTGCATGAAGATCCAGGCAGCGTCTGGGCTCTTCGAGTATTTCGACACCGCGAGCGAAGAACCGCCCTGGTGACCAACGCCTGGAATTTCGCCGAATCCGGTCTGTTCGACCGTGCGTAGCGTGGCGGCAGGTTTCGGTGGAACCATCGCTTCCATCAGACCGGAGACCTTGGAAGCTTTGGGATCGTCGAAGAACGGGAAGAATTCGCCCCAAGACAGCATCGAGGCGGCGACGCCCTGGCCGACCGACTGTCCCTCGCCATCCCATGTCCAGCCGTCGACGCCGGGCGGCATCGTCGCCTTGAGCTTGTCCCAGTAGGCCATGGCGGCCAAGCCAGCTTCGTCATTGCCGGTGAATTTGCCGTCGGGGCCGAAAATCGAACCGCCATGGCCCCAAAGCCACGCCGTCCAATCGCATTCGAGGCTGTAATGGCCCGATTTCATCTGGCCGCTGGTGCCGTACATGTTCGGGCCCTTGGCGTCGGTGATCGCCGCAGACGCCTTCAGCAAATCGTCCAGCGTGGCCGGAGGCGGCAGCTTGAGCTCGTCCCAGACGTCCTTGCGGTACTGCATGATGAAGATCGGGATGTCATAGGGCACGCCGACCATGCGGTCCTCGTACATGGCGATACCGTCGACGAGCGGCTTCAGGAAGTCGTCGATGTTGTAGTTCGGCATTGCCAGATCAGCGTTCTTGAGCTGCTCGCGCGGATCGAAGACGTCCTGGCTGAAGCTCGCCGCCCAGCTCTGGTCGATATAGTAGAGGTCGTAAGTGCCCAGGCTCGACGCCACGTCGAGCGTCAGCTTCTGCAGCACCTGCTCGAGCGGCAGAACTTCGATCTCGACCTTGATGCCGGTAGCCTCCTCGAAATACTGCTTGAGCTGCGTGGCGATGGCATTCGACGGCGGCGTCGATTCGGTGGCGAGACGAAGAGTCGTTCCGGCAAAGGGCTTGCCGACATCCGAGAGCCACTTGGTGATTTCGGCGCTGGGCTTCAGTTCCTGTTCCTGAGCCGATGCCTGGCTGATGCCGTAGAACGGACGTCGTCCCAGGCCCATGCCGAGCGCGCCGGCGCCGAGGCCGAGAATGCTTGCTGCGCGAAGAAACGAGCGCCGGTCCATCTGTCCGCGAACGAAGCGATCGGTGACAGAGGCAAGATGCGCCTTTCTGATGCTGTCTTTCATTGTCTACTCCTCCGGTTTAATTCGCGATTTTCACAAGGCTGCGAATTCGAGCCTCCCATCTATTGTTTCAACGATCCCATCGTGAGACCGCGCACGAGGTGCTTTTGAACCAATAGAATGAAGATGAAAGCGGGAATGATGGATGCGGCGCCAAGCGCGGCCATGTTGCCCCAAGCGGTGCCGATCGAGGTGACGAAGGTCGACGAGACGACAGGCACGGTCTTGACAGACGTGGTGGTCAGGGTCAGCGCAAACAGGAATTCGGTCCAGCTGAAGATGAAGCAGAGGACCGCCGTGGCGGCGATGCCGCCCTTGGCCATCGGCAGCACGATTCGCCGGAAGATCATGAAGCGGCTGGCGCCATCGACAATGGCGCTCTCGTCGATCTCCGACGGAATGTCGTCGAAGAAGCTCTTCATCAGTAGGGCGGCGAGCGGCAGGTTCATCAGCGCGTGGATCAGCACCATGCCGGTATAGGTGTCGATGAGACCGAAATTCTTGTAGATGAAGAACATCGGAACCGCGACCGCGACGGGTGGCATCATGCGCGTCGACAACACCCATCCGACAAAACTTTGCCGGCCGCGGAAGTTCATTCGCGATAGGGCATAGGCGGCAAGCGTGGCGATGGCGACGGCGAGCACGGTCGACAGCGTCGCGATCACGATCGAATCCCAGACGCGAGGCGCCATGTAGAAGTTGCCGCCGCCCGGCGTCACGGTGATGCCGCCGCTGCCCAGCGAAATCCCGAACACCTTCTGGAAATTGTCGAAGGTCGGCGTGAAGGCGATCAGTTTCGGCGGCCGGTTGAAGATGTCATTGCCGTGTTTGAACGCCACCGACGTCCAGTAGTAGATCGGAAAGAAGAAGACTGCGACCACAACCCAGGCGGCGATGGTGCGAAGCATGCGCGTTGAGAAGGAGCCGTTCATTTTACCATCTCACCTTCGCGATACGGATGAAGAGATTGGCAATGACCAGGATGATCACAAGGGTGACGAGACTGAGCGTGGCTCCATAGCCCCATTTTACGAAGCTGAACGTCTGCTGCCATGCATAGAGGGACAGCGAGTAGGTCGACGCTCCCGGCCCGCCGGACGTCATGACGAAGACATAATCGAAGACGCGGAAGAGATCGATGCCGCGGACCAGCACGGCGATTGCGATCACCTTCGACATCATCGGCAGGGTGATGCGCCGGAAAATCTGGAACGACGACGCGCCGTCGATCATCGCAGCCTCGTAAGGCTCCGGCGGCAGCGCCCTGAGACCGGCAAGGAAGATGAGGACCATGAACGGCGTCCACTGCCAGATTTCCGCGACGAGAACGCCGGCTAGCGCGGTCGACGCCGTGGCGAGGATAGGGTTGTTCGGATTGAGCAGGCCGATCGACTGCAGGAGGTAGCTGATCACCCCGAACTGCGGGTCCTCCATCAGCAGATACATCATGCCGACGATGGCCGGCGGGATGACAAGCGTCATTGTCAGGACGCCTCGCAAGAATCCGAAACCGAAGCCGTCGCTGTCGAGGAGCAGCGCGATCGCCATGCCGAGCACCAGTTCAAAGACCAGTGCGATGGCGAAATAGGTGAAGGTGATGACGAGCGACTGCCAGAACCGCGTGTCGTTCCAGAGCTGCACCCAGTTTTCCGTTCCGACGAATTCGAGCGCCCGTCGGCGCGGGACGAACTCATGGAAGCTCAGCCAGATGTTGTAGATCAGGGGGTAGACCGTGAAGACAAGCAGGATCGCCACCAGCGGCAGCAGCCAGGGCAGCGGGTGATCCGAAACGACGAAACGTCTGGCTTGGGCAACCCGCACGCGTTCCTCCCGAACCGCTTCGTTTTGCGATGCACAAATGTTCATATCTTGTGCATTTGTTCAAATGCTATATTGTCGTCCTGTCTGTGGCAAGCACTTGTTGGCCGGCTACAGCGGCATTCGGATGGGTGCGTCACCAGCATCGGAGGACCCTCATGACGTCGATCGGTCTCCTGGCACGGGTAGCCCATCAGTATTTCGTGTTGGGCGAAACGCAGCAGGCCATCGCCGAGCGGCTGCAGATCAACCGCACCAAGATCCACAGGTTGCTGGCCGAGGCGAAGGAGCGCGGCATCGTCTCGATCCGCATCAACGCCGGGACGTCCCAGGCGCTCGAAATGGAAGAACAGCTCAGGCGGAAGTACCGGCTCGACATATGCAGCGTCACGCCGAACGATACGGGGTCGGAGCTCGGGCTCTCCGAAGTGATCGGCATCTATGCCGCGCAGACCGTCGAGACGCTGCTCAGGGACGACATGACGGTCGCCATGGCGTGGGGCCGAACCATGAGATGGCTCGCCTCCAACATCGAACCGGTGGCCCTCAGGAACGTTACCGTCGTACCGCTTCTCGGCTCTCTGTCGCGCCGGTCGTCGATCGACAAATACGACGCCGCCGCCGTCTTTGCCCAGCGCACCCAGGCCGAATCCTATTATCTCCCCGGACCGATCATCTGCGACAGCCGCGACAGCCGCGAGACGATCCTGCAGCAACCGAGCGCGCGCGAGGTTATCCAGAAGGCACTGAACGCCGACCTTGCGCTGATGAGCGTCGGCGGCACAACCAGCTCGACGCTTCGGAGCGTCGGTTATATGACCGACGAGGAATTCGACGATATCCTCAGAATGAAACCGATCGGGAACTTTCTCGGCTATTTCTTCGACCGGAACGCCGAACTCATCGACCATCCCGTCAATGAACGCATTGTCGGGGTTTACCCTCTCGACACAATGAACATTCCCAAACGCATCCTTGTTTCCGGCGGAAAGAATAAGGTCGGCATCATGGCCAAGCTCCTGGAAAAGGGATTCTTCACCGGCCTCATCACCGATCAGGAGACGGGGAGTTCGCTCTGACATCCACCGGCCGGGATTGCGGTAGCAACCGAAGGTGCTGTGCGATTTTGCCTGGTGCATCGCGCTCGCTTTCCTCTGAAAGCAGAATGGCATCGAATCTTTCCTAAGCCGTCCCTGGTTCGGTTCCATCGCCTGCAGC
>NZ_RZSW01001180.1:0-471 GCF_003997375.1 Mesorhizobium sp. M5C.F.Ca.IN.020.29.1.1
CGGCCGATTCGATCCTCAACGCGCAGCGGCCGGCGCCGGTGTCGTCACGCCACATCATCGGCCAGATGCTGCCGGACGTGGTCTTTGGGTGCCTGGCACAGATTCCGGGGGTGACGCCGCCTGCCGAAGGAACGTCGTGCCTGTGGAACCTGATCCTCGAAAGTCTTGGGAGCAGCACCAACGGGGCAACGGTCGGGTCAAGCCGCTTCTCGGTCCTTGCGGTGCAGACCGGCGGCGCCGGGGCGAGGCGTGCGCTCGACGGCCTGTCGGCGACGGCCTTTCCGAGCGGCGTATCCGGCGTTCCCGTCGAGATCATCGAAACCATCTCCCCGCTGCTTTTTCGCTGCAAGGAACTGCGCCCAGACAGCGGCGGCGCGGGCGCCCAGCGCGGCGGCCTGGGACAGCGGATCGAAATCGTCAACCGCGAGAACGCTGACTTCGACCTCTATGCGGCTCTCGACCGCATCGACC
>NZ_RZSW01001181.1:0-469 GCF_003997375.1 Mesorhizobium sp. M5C.F.Ca.IN.020.29.1.1
GCCGCGCCCAGCGCAAGTCCCGACCGCGCGGACGAAATCGGAGCTACGCGGCAGCTGTCCTTTTTTGCGCGCTTCACTTAACTTCTTCGGGCTGGCGGCGTGTGTCTTCTCTTCACTTGTGTCGCTCATGGCAGCACTTTGTCGAACCACTCCAGCGCGCCGTTGGCTTGTGTGACCTCCAGTTTCATGCTCTCCACCAGATAGGCAGCGTAGGTGACCATGAGAACTGGAAAGACAATGTTCTTGATTGCCGGAGACAGTTGGCTCGCCTTAAATTGCGGGGCAAAGCGACGCAGCAGCATCATCGATATATCAATCAGTATCAGGAAGAACACGACAGGCCCCGATACCAATAATGCCGTGCGCATTATGCGGTCGAGAAGCCCCAACAACTCCATTGCTCCTGGCCCGCTCAGTGTCGGGTGAAACTGATACACCGGCCAGATCAAGTAGCTGCGGTACAGGACAC
>NZ_RZSW01001182.1:0-469 GCF_003997375.1 Mesorhizobium sp. M5C.F.Ca.IN.020.29.1.1
CGCCAACACCGTCGATGCTCAGCGTGCCGCCCATTGCGAAATTGGACTGTTCGCTGGCCTTGACCAGTCGCAATTTGGCGACGATCGAGCTGATGCCCTCATCGGTGAGATCGATCGCCAGGTGCTGGTCGTCCTCGAATGCCTGTCCGGCGATGACTTTCGTCGAACCCGGCCGACCGTCGGTGGTCCAGTTCCTGCCGCCGGCATCAAGCCATACACGCGCAACCGCGATGACGGCAGTGTGCCCCATCAGGACGTCGATCGATGCCGCGTCGCCTTCGGCGCTGCAAACAATCGATTCCGTCGCCAGCGCCGGAGTGGCCGCCGCGACAAGCATCAGAGTGATAGCCGCGACAGCCCGGTAGGTCATTTCACGTCGGCTGCCACCTTCAGCGACACGATCTTGTCGGGATCCGGCACCGGCTCGCCGCGCTTGATCTTGTCGACATTGTCCATGCCCTCGATGACC
>NZ_RZSW01001183.1:0-468 GCF_003997375.1 Mesorhizobium sp. M5C.F.Ca.IN.020.29.1.1
GTGAACGGCATTGCCTAAGGGATCGAAGATTGCGGCGATCTCGTCGGGCACGTCGTCGGGGATCGGCACGACATTGTGCTGCGGGATCGCCAGATATTCGCCGAAAGCGCCCGGCCGGTTGACGCCGACGCCGAGCGTGTTGCGGCACAGATGCCCCCTGCCCGCCCTGCAGTTGCGGCAATGGCCGCAGACGATATGGCCTTCACCCGAAACACGCTGGCCGACCTTGTATTCGGTGACCGCCGCGCCGAAGTCGGTGACCGTGCCGACGAACTCGTGGCCGGTCACCATCGGCACCGGAACGGTCTTTTGCGCCCACTGGTCCCAATTGTAGATGTGAACGTCGGTACCGCAGATCGCTGTCTTCCTGATCTTGATCAGAACGTCGTTCGGGCCGATTTCCGGCACCGGCACCTCTTCCATCCAGATGCCCGGCTCGGCCTTGGCCTTGACCAGCGCCTTCATCAT
>NZ_RZSW01001184.1:0-467 GCF_003997375.1 Mesorhizobium sp. M5C.F.Ca.IN.020.29.1.1
CTCTCGGCCCGGTCGAGTCCGCCGGCCAGCGCGATCGCGTGCAGGATCGTCATGCCGGCCGCGTACTTGAACGAGCCTGGATTCTTGACCGGGCCCAGCACGTAAATGGGCGGGCGCTCCAGCGGCAGGATGCTGACCAGTCCTTTGCGGCCCAGCAGTTGATTGAAGGTTTCCGCCAGGTCGGCCTGTACCTGTTGCGTCGACCGGTTGGCGACCGGAATGGAGCCAAGCAAGGGCACTGAAATCGTGCCGTCCTCTTGGACAATATATTCGCCGCTCAGTTCCGGACGCTGGAGGATGCCGTGCAAGGCCGAGGACGCGCCCCCCCACTTGTCTTCCTCGACGTCGACGCGCTCGTAGAACACGGCCTTGAGGCGATCGCCGACGCCGAAGAGGGCTCCGGTTGGCACGTCTGGCGCCTTGCCGAGGGTTTTGGGGCGCTCGGCACTGGTGGGGAGGGCAGGGAC
>NZ_RZSW01001185.1:0-466 GCF_003997375.1 Mesorhizobium sp. M5C.F.Ca.IN.020.29.1.1
TTGTTGCCGAACACCTGGATGCAGACCTGCGTCAACGCCTCGCATTGGGTAGGGTTGACCTTGCCCGGCATGATCGATGAACCCGGCTCGTTTTCCGGCAGCGACAGTTCACCGAGGCCGGAGCGCGGGCCGGAGCCGAGCAGACGAATGTCGTTGGCAATCTTGAACAGGGCGCCGGCGCAGGCGTTGATGGCACCATGCGAAAACACCATGGAATCGTGCGCGGCCAGCGCCTCGAACTTGTTCGGCGCGGTGACGAAGCCGATGCCGGTGATGTCAGCGATTCGCGCCGCCACCTTCTCGGCAAAGCCGATCGGCGCGTTGAGGCCGGTGCCGACGGCTGTGCCGCCTTGCGCCAGTTCCTGCAAGCCGGGCAACGTCAGCTCGATGCGCTTGATCGACGAAGCGACCTGCGCGGCATAGCCCGAAAATTCCTGGCCAAGCGTAAGGGGGGTGGCATCCTGCG
>NZ_RZSW01001186.1:0-461 GCF_003997375.1 Mesorhizobium sp. M5C.F.Ca.IN.020.29.1.1
CAGCCAAGATGCTTGCGCGCCTGGCGCACGCCGCTTTCGATGCCGTAGAGCGTTAGCATGTCCTCGTAGTGGGCAACGATGTAGTCGGCCAGCGCTTGCGGACTTTCGGGCACGCCGGGCGCCGCATCTTTTGCCGCGGCTGCCGCGATGCTGCCTGCCGTCCAGGGCGCGCCATAATGCGCGCGGCCGATCATCACCGCGTCGGCGCCCGACTGGTCGAGGATCATTGCCGCCTCCGCCGGCGATCCGACATCGCCATTGGCAACGACCGGGATCGACACGGCCTGTTTTGTCCGTGCGATGGCGCGCCAGTCGGCCTTGCCCTGGTAGAACTGGCAGCGCGTGCGGCCATGCACCGTCACCATCTGGACGCCCGCCTGCTCGGCGCGGCGCGCCAGCAGCGGCGCGTTGAGCGCGCTTTCGTCCCAGCCGAGCCGCATTTTGACCGTGACCGGCACCTC
>NZ_RZSW01001187.1:0-461 GCF_003997375.1 Mesorhizobium sp. M5C.F.Ca.IN.020.29.1.1
GTGGTTGACGTGCGGGATGTCGAAATAGACCGGGGCATCACCGGAACGACAGAGATAATCGACGATGGTCGAGACGCTCTGGCTGTTGTTGTTGCCGACGAATGGCGTGTCGCCCTCCAGATAGGTGTCGAAATAGACGATCGGTATGGTCTGCGTCAGCTTCTCCAGCGTGCGATGGTCGGAGCGCAGGCCGAGCGGCGCGATCAGCGCGCCGGAAACTTTTAGCGAAAGAATGGTTCGCGTCGCTTCCACTTCGAGCTCGCGCGAGCCGTGCGAGGAGATCACGATCGGCCAGTAGCCTTCGTCGCGCAGCCTGAGTTCGATTCGGCTGACCATCTCGGAATAGAAGGGATCGGCGACCGTAGGCACCACAATGCCGATGCTGCGGGTCCGCTTGCGGTTCAGGTTGCGCGCAAAGAGATTGGGCTGGTAGTCGGACGAGCGCAGCGCCACCTCGATCC
>NZ_RZSW01001188.1:0-460 GCF_003997375.1 Mesorhizobium sp. M5C.F.Ca.IN.020.29.1.1
CTGGCAACGACAGGCTCGACGGCGGCGCCGGGGATGACGCTCTGACCGGCGGCGCAGGCAACGACCTGTATTATGTCGACAGCGGCCTCGACCGGGTGATCGAAGCGGGCGGCGGCGGGACCGACAGCGTCTACGCCCGCGTCGACTATGCCTTGGCCGCCGGCCAGGAAGTCGAGAGCTTGCGGGCCAATGCCGGCGCGACTGGCCTGACCCTCACCGGCAACGAATTCAACAACACGCTGGTGGGCGGCGCCGGCAACGACACGCTGAACGGCGGCATCGGCAACGACATCTTGGTTGGCGGCGCCGGGGATGACGCGCTGACCGGCGGCGCTGGCAACGACAGGCTCGACGGCGGCGCCGGGGATGACGCTCTGACCGGCGGCGCAGGCAACGACCTGTATTATGTCGACAGCGGCCTCGACCGGGTGATCGAAGCGGGCGGCGGCGGGACCGACAG
>NZ_RZSW01001189.1:0-449 GCF_003997375.1 Mesorhizobium sp. M5C.F.Ca.IN.020.29.1.1
GACATAGACTGTCCCGTCTACGCTTTACCATGGCCGTCTTTCGATGAAGTTCGTCCACTGACCCTTGAAGCGATAGCTGATCAGGTCATCCTCGCGATCAAAGAAATTCAACCGCAGGGTCCATATCGCTTCGCTGGATACTCATCAGGCGGAATCCTGGCTTACGCAATCGCCCAGCGCTTGCTGAGTCTCGATGACGCTGTGTGTTCATCGCTCTCATCGACGTTACGCTACCTGCAAACGTGACAAAGTGCGAACTGCACCGAAGGTTCTGGCACCCAACGAGTTCAGTCTCGGATCGCGACAATCCCCAAATGTCGGAGAGTTCTGGCTCGGTGATCCAAAGATGGGAAGCATATGGGGTCTGCCGCCGCTGCCGATTGACGACCGAGTCGAGCAATTCCAAAGCCAAGCTGCATTGGATGAAGCTTCTCATTCGAAAAGCTCAA
>NZ_RZSW01000118.1:0-13560 GCF_003997375.1 Mesorhizobium sp. M5C.F.Ca.IN.020.29.1.1
TTTCAGCTTTGAGTAGCGATACAGCGCAAGTGGAGCCCATTTGAAAAACACGTTCGTTTCTTCGAATGGCAAAAAGACATCGGCATGCGAGGCAAGAATCGTAGCTATCAGCGTGGTGCCGCTATGTCCGCATCCGCAGACAAAGCCGGTGCATCGGATCAATTCACACCTGCCCAGTCGTCGGCATAAGATATGCCATGCCGCTGAAAGGCTTCATCAAGCTGCGTCCAGTAATCGAGCCGCGCAAGCACATTGTCACAAAAGGCAATATCATCCGCGCTGAGGTAGTCCAAATAACCACCGACCTTACCTTTTCGAACCTTGAAGCTTTCCGGGTCGTCAGGATTGCGCGGTTGCAATCTCCCGCCATAGCGCGCACCCAGCTCTCCTGAGATTTCAGATTGCTGCATTCGTTTGAACGATCTGCTGACGGCAACATCGGCAAGCTGGGACTCCTCAAAGGATTTTCCCAAGAATTTTCCGATGCTGCGCAATGCGTCGTTTGTATCCCGCTGCACATCTTCATAGCGCAGAAGCGCAATCTTTCGCATGTGACGTGCGGCTGCAAACCATTGCAGGTTGAAAAGGGCAATCTTCTCGACACCGTGTTTGGGGCTTCTTATACAATCGCCGATCGGACCTGCTTCCAGCCCATGGCGTTTGTTGACCTGAAAATATCCAGATACCGCAGTGTCGCGGGGGTCTCGCGTCAGGAATAGAATCCGTTGGCGTTTGTAGCGAGATTTGTCGGGGCTGATCTGCGCAATGTCACGCAGATCCTTGTGGTCGGAACCGTCATGCGTGTAAGCCGCATCCACGCCCAGATCGTCGAGCATTACGCGCAGCCAGGTCCGCCCGGATTTGGGAAACGAGACGACAAGGAGGGGCGGCTTTCTTGCAAAAAAGTTGGAAAACAAACTCAACTTGCGGACTCCGATTGCGGGCACTTTGATCGAGCAGATCAGCGATTGTAAATATCGATTAAGGCATGGGCGATCCGTTGCGAAGCCGGCACCTTTGGATCAATCGACAGATTGGCATTGAGGAAGTCCCGGCTTTGCTCAAAATAAGTCGGCCTTGACCTGACCGCAGCGCGGATATCCTCGACGAGGTCATGCTCCGACAATGTTGGTTTGAAAGCGCCCATAGGGCTGTCGAACTCGACCATGGGAGAAACCAGCGGAAACAGCACCACCGGAATGCCGCAGGCGATTGCTTCGTAAACAGTGGTGCTTGGGCGCGTTACGAGCGCCAGAGCCTGCGGGAGCAGCTGTGCGAAATCCAGGGTCGATTTGTTCGGCAAATCGACTTTTGCGAACATCGTGGGGTGGACGCTGACGACATGGGGAAGGCCGAGTTTCGCACATGCGCCTGCCACGGCTTCAATCGCTTGGCGATCTGCGGGCTTTTCGATATCCCCCTTGAAGTTCACCAGCACAAAAAGCCCTTTATCGTGCCTGGCGCCAGCACCTTCGACGGCACGCTCAATCACCGGGGAGCCGACAACGTATGTCGGCTGGCGTCTTTGCTGCAGCGCCGCTGGTCCCATCGAAAGGATGTAGTCAGCTCTCACAAATCGATGCGGCTGCAGCAGTCGCGCACCGCCGATCAGCCCGACCACACGGACCATGCCGAAGTTGATGGAGTCTATGAATCGCCTAAAGAATTGCGGCGCATAGTCATTTCCAGTCACCAGCATGTCGCCGGGTCTGATCATCCGCTCGAGCTCGGCAAAGCCGATATGCGATATTCCCCGGGCGTTGAGTTCAGGTCGCGCTACGCCGCCGCGTTTCAATCCATCGAGATGCGCGAACACGCAGCGGATGCCGCGGTCAACCATAATTTCTGCCGCGTCAGCCAGCAGCCGAACATTGTTGCGGTTGTGTGGGACGAAGTAGACAGTCCTCGTCGCTGCCCTGCCGCGGGCGTAGATACGCCCGCGCTTGAACAGATTTCCTGGATGAACAAGCCGGTACGCGGCGAGGAGCCGCTGCACAAAGCCTTCGCTGACAGGAGAAGCCGCCTTGGTTCTCGACCTACCCAAAGATATGCATCGCCTCTTATCCGTGAAATTCAGAACGGCCGCCCCGCCGGGTAGTTTACAATGCTCTTGCCGTCAAGAAAGGCGCTTGACCACTTCGCCGGTTTGGACCTGCCTGGCACACTCGCGATGCCTTGCGTGGTGGATTCAAACAGTGCTGATGAGCAAGCCCATGTGGTTTTGTGCGTCTTCCATCACCGCGGCCCAAGGCCTTTCCCGTTTCGAGACCAGCACGGCGGAAGGATAGTAGGGTGTGCAATCGCCCTCGACCGGCCAGGAACGTTTGAACCCATCGCCAAGGATAAAGACCGACGGTATGCCGAGCGCGCCCGCCAGATGCGCCCCGGTATTGCTGATGGTTACCACGGCGTCCATGGCGGCAACCTGCGCCGCGAAAAGGTCCATGTCGACAAGTTGGTCGATTGATCCGTCATGGAAAATACGCGCGAGCTCGCCATCGGTCAGGATCTCCAGGTCGGACTCGACCTGGCCATATTGCAGCGAAACGAACCGGAGGTCCGGACGGCTGATAAGCCCGCGCCATGCCGTAAGTGGCGGCAGGTCCTTGCCAGGATTGGAGCTGCCCCATGCGATGCCGACCAACGGCCGGCCATCCTTCCGATAGCGAGCGCGAAGTTCAGCGACCCGCGCCGGGTCCGGCTTCAGCGGGATGAAATGCTCCCGGATCGTGGTCTCATCTGTCTCGAACACGGCCGTCAGATGCTGAACGCCCGCAAAGGCCTGGGCCTCGCCATAGGCGGCCTTGTTCCCCTGACCGACAGCTCGCACATCGGCGGCGGGAAATGTCCGCTGAAAGAGCGGCACCAACCGGTGCTCGACCAGGACGATCAAACGAGCGGCCCGGGCGAGCGCGCGGCCGACGGAACTCGCATGATGGATCGCGGTGGCCAGACCCTGCTTTTCGGTCTCCATCAGATCAACGAGTAAGACCTGGTTCGAGATATCCTGGCCGAGCCATTCGCCGTTGACGTGGCCCTCAACGATGTGGCGCCGGGCGATCTTGAGCTCGGCCGCCGGGCCGTAGGCGCCCATACGCATCAGCGCCTTGCTAAGCTCGTCGAGCAGGCGAACCTCGCCCCGCGACTTCGCAATCGACCCCAGGGCCAGGGCTTTCGGCAGTGCGGCCGACCAATCGCGCGCCTCGATGCTTCGCCGATAATCCGCCATCTGATCGGCAATGTCGCCATCACGCCAGCGAAGGAAAAGCTGCCGCCGGTGGCGACGGAACCAGACCTTGTACTTGTAGCCTGCAAGCGCGACACCGCGGCGGAACCGGCGAAGGAGTTGGCTACCGGCCATCACCAACTCCACTGATGATTTGCGTAACCCGTCCACCTGCTTCCTGCATTGCGGATGCCCATGCCTGGCTGCCCTTCCGAACCAGTCGAACGCTTGGATATGTGGCTACCGTTTCGCCGAAGGCAGGCCACGACAGCCGAAACCCATCGTCAAGCATGACGACAGTCGAAACGCCAAGCGCTCCCGCTAGATTGGCGCCGGTGTTGCTGATCGTCACCACCGCATCGAGTGCTGAGATTTGCGCGGCAAAGCGGTCCATATCCGACAACTGGTCGACGGAAGCGTCATGGATGATGCGTCCCGGCGCCCAGCGTTCGAATTCGGCGAGCGCTGGCCCGACATCGCCATATTGCATACTGATGAAACGTCCCGGCAGATTGCCGAGCAGCGCCCGCCAATCGTCCAGAGCCGGCAGGTCCTTGCTCTTGTTCAGGCTTCCCCAGGCGAAGCCGATCAGAGGCCCCGAGCCGCGATTGAGATAGGTGCTGCGTAGCTCGGCCACCAGTCGGCGGTCCGGCTCCAACGGAATGAATGGCGCGCGCGCTGTCGGCTCATCCGGCCAGAAGTGCTTCGCCAGTGTCTCGAAGCAGGCGAAGACATCGGCGTCCGTCGCCGCCACCTCCCCTTCTCCTTCTAGCCTGATATCGAGCGCAGGATATGTTCTGCGATAAAGTGGCGCGAGTCGCGGCTCGACCAGAACGGTGCATCGTTCGGCAGCTGCGACCACCGGCCCCAGCAGCGACGCGAACTGGAAGAAGATTGCAAGATCGCCTTCGCGCCGCTCGACGGCAAGCCTGCGACCCGCAAGATCACTGCCATCCCATTCGGGCCGGCCGGGCACTTGCTTGCTCGACGCGATCAACTGCCAGGCACGATTCCCGCCGCCGAGACGTCTCAGTCCACGCCCGGCTTTTTTGACAAGCCCGGGATCGCCAAGCTGCTCACCGAGCAGGCCGAGTGCCAGCGCATGTTCCCGGGCCGCCTGCCAGTCACGCCGCTCGACACTCTGCGCCATCAGGCTCACATGCCGTTCGACGCTTTCGTCAGCATGGCGCGAGGGACGCCTGAAAAACTTCTTTGCTCGTTCAAGAACCTTCTGCAGCCGCTTGCCGTCAACACCTTGCGGGCGCAGGTCGGCGGCTTTTGCCTTTTCAAGGATGGATCGTCTGCTCGGCACAGCGACCTCAACTGTCGCTGGGCGGCGTCGAACGCACCGTCAGGATTGACGAGAGCCGCCGGCCGACGTCGTCGAGCACCACCGACCACGCACGTCCTTCCTTGCGAATGACGAGCCCCTTCGGATACCAGGGGGTTCGATCGCCAATCACTGGCCACGCTGTCTGAAACTTGTCGTCGATCAGGAAAATGGTCGGAACACCGAGTGCTCCGGACAGATGGGCCGCCGTATTGCTGATCGTTACGACCGCATCGAGCGCGGCGATCTGCGCGGCGAAACGGTCCATATCAACCATCTGGTCGACACTGTCATCATAGATAAGCCGCGCATCATTGCCATTGCGCAGGCGCCGCAGCGCCGGCTTGATCTGTCCGTACTGGAGGGAAACGAATGTCGCATGTGTCTGGGCGATGAACCGTGCCCATTCGGGGAAATCAGGCACGTCCTTGGTGTGTGATTTGCTGCCCCAGGACAGACCCACCAGTGGCAGATCGGTCATCGAGCGATAGCGCTTGCGGAATGTCTGGACGAGTTCAGGATCTACCCGCAGCGGCACGAAATCGGCGGCAAGTCTTTCGGCATCGCGGCCGAAAACCCAGGCGAGATTTTCGAAGGTCGCAAATTTGTCACCAACGACATTCTGCTGCGCTGGAACCACGGTCGCATTCGGGAACGTCCGCTGCACAAGCGATACGAGGCGCGGCTCGACCCGAATTGTCGCGCTTTGCGCACATCCAGCGGCGGCGCCGGCCAGTCGCGCATGGCGAATGACCCGGCCAAGACTGCGAGGATCATCCTCTACAAGATCGATCAGCAGTGTATCCGAACCGAGGTCTTCTCCGGTCCACTCATTGGCAGCTTTTCCTTTTCGTTGCCGGCGAGCGGACAGCCGAAGCTCGGCCGCTCGCGCGAAGTTTCCAAGCCGTTCGAACGCCTGGCCTGCCTTCTGCATCAGCTCCGGGTCGCGGACACGATCGGCCATGATGGCCATTTCATTGGTACTTGCTTCAAGGCCTGTCCAGTCCCTGCGCACGATCAGCGCGTCGACCTTGGCCTGCTGCTCAAGAACGGAACGAGGCTTGGAGCCGGTATACAGCGCCCGCACGGCCTTTGTGTATCGGCGCAACTGCAGGCCCAATCCACCTATCACATACCGGATGTAGGAACCGTGGTAAAAACTGGTCATCGGCCTTCAGCGCAATACGCTCTGCCGCAGCGTTTTGCCGCCTTCGACGATTGGAGCGGACGCTTCCAAATGGAAGATCGAGCGATAGATTTCGCTGCGCATGGCGAGTTCGTCATGGGTCCCGGAGTCCGCAAGCATACCAGCGTCAAATACCAGGATGCGATCGGCCGCCTTGATGGTTGAAAGCCTGTGCGCAATGCAGATCACAGTGCGCTGAAATGCATCGTCGAACGCAGCCTCCATGACCGCCCGTTCGTTTTCGCCGTCGAGCGCGGATGTTGCTTCATCGTAGACAATCACCGGAGCATTTTTGAGTAGGGCGCGCGCGATGGCAACGCGTTGTTTCTGCCCGCCCGACAGATTGGTGCCGCTCGGACCAACCAGCGTGTCGAGCCCGTCTTCCAGGCTCGAAGCAAAGCTTGTGACCCGGGCGAGGTCCGCCGCGGACTCGATTTCCAGATCGCTGGCGTTCGGGCGTCCGTCCCGAATATTGTCACGGATCGAGCCTTCGAACAGGAAAACATCCTGTGAAACCAGGGCGATATTGTCGCGAACGTCGGCCAGGCTGATCTTCGAAATGTCCTTTCCGTCGAGGAGAATCCTGCCCCTGTCCGGCTCCATCAGGCGCAGGATGAGATTGACGATGGTCGTTTTGCCGGCGCCGGAGCGGCCGACGATCGCCAGCTTCTCACGAGGCCGCACCTCGAAGGAAACACCGTGCAGCGCAGGGCTATTCCCTTCATAGGAGAAGGCCACATCTTCAAAACGGAGGCCGCCCTCGACATCGGTGAGGTGCTCACCCGCGGTTGCGAGTTGCCGCTGTTCGGGCGTGTCGATCAAATCATACATCTGACCGACGGCCACCATTTGCTTCTGGATGTCGACATTGACCCGGGCCAGCCGCTTGGCGGGTTCATAGGCAAGCATAAAGGCGGTTATGAAGGCCATAAAATCGCCCGGCGTCTTGCCGTTGCCGAGGGTCTGCCAACTGGCGTAAATAATGAAAAGGCCAATGATGAAGCCGCCGCCTGTCTCCATCAAAGGACTCATCAACGCCGATGTGCGGTTGATCTGGATGCCGCGCCTTTCCATCTTGCGGACGGCCTTCGCGAAGCTGGCGGCCGCCTTGTCTTCGAGTTGGAAGGACTTGATGGTGCGGATACCTTCGACGGCTTCCGTGCCGATCGACTGGACCAGTGCTGCCAACTCCGTCTCGCCCCTTGCCAGCGCCTTGAGCTTCCTGGTTATCGCGCCCACCGATAGGAATAGCAGGGGTAGAACCGCCACCGATATCAGCGACATCATTGGATCCTGCTTGACCATGACGCTTGCCAGGGCAATCAGCTTCAGCACATCGGAGACGGTGCTGCTCGTGATGGTGAGAATAACGGCGGCCCCGGCGCGCGCGTTGAACATGATCTTGGAGACGAATTTCGCCGGATGCTGGTTAGCGAAGCGGTTGATGTCGAAACGCACCATTCGGGAAAACTGGCGGTTTTGAAGGTCCGAAACGATAGCCCGGCGAACCTTCCCCGTTGTGATGGTCTGGCAGTAGTCGGCGATCCCCTTGACCAGGAAAATGCCGACAATCACGGCGCTAATACCCCATGCGGCGGCAGCGTTCCGTTCTACATAAATGCTATTGATCATGACACTCATGATCCAAGCCGTTGCGCCGGTCGCCGCCGCAGCGACGATCGAACACAGCAAACCGGTGAGATACAGCCTTATGTGCGGCGGCAGGTTCTCCACGATCAGGCGCTTGACCAGCGGGTATGCCAGGGCCGCTGAAATTCGTTTCTTTGCGCTCATTCCGTTTCCCGATGCGATGTATCGTTCTCTGACGACCCTCGCTCCTGCCGATCCATGAAAATTTTTCTCGGCGCCGTCACACATGCGCCAAACTGATACCAGACGTCTGACTTCGTTCGAAGTTATAGTCAATCTTGAATCCTCCTGATTGCGGCTAGCGGCGAAGCGGACTAAGTGTCGGGCATTGCTGTCGTCGGCCGGCTATGGAGATCATGGAGCAATTGTGACATTGCTAGAGCGAGTTCGACGAAAGTATTTTCGACTCCGCCACCAACTCGGATACATTAAACCTATTCGCTTGATGGCATCGAACAAATCAAACACGAAGTATGCAGACTTTGTCAGTTCTGGCACCATTACAATCCGCAAAACCTCAATATTAACTTCTGACGATATATTCTTTACGATGGGGAGTTGCTTCGCGCAGGAAATTCGACGTGCATTGACAAGCAGACAGATCGCATGCGTTCCGTCTTACAGATATATCAGCTTCGACCCGACACAGGCCATTGTAGATGAGCTGCCTCGGCAGGAGCATATGAACTTCTACAACACCTTCACTGTTCGCCTTCAGGTCGAGCAAATGCTTGGGTTGTGGGATCAGGCCCATGACGACTGGTGGCAGGTCAAGAAACGTGCTCCTTGGGGCCCAATCTGCTTTCAGGACCCGTACCGCCGCGGCATCTTCGCCAAATCTCCGCAAGTTCTCAGAGAGGTGATCGAGAGCATAAATGGAGAGATGCGGGTTGGCTTCGATGCAGCCACGGCATTCATATTCACCTTCGGAATGACTGAGGTCTTCATCAACAAATCCAGTGGCAAAGCAGCAGCACAGAAACCGCTTTATCGTGGCGGAGGCGGAATGCAGGAAACGACGCTTCACGTCAGCGGCTTTCAGGAAAACTACGCCAACGTGATGGCTACCGTGGACATGGTCCGTCAACACAAGCCCGATGCACCGATAATTCTCACAGTCTCACCGGTTGCATTGGCTCGGACGTTTCAAGACATGGATGTCGTCACTGCGAGCACTGAAGGGAAGTCCGTTCTTCGGGCTGTGCTTGGTCAAGTCTGCCGGGAACGGGACAATGTCCATTACCTTCCCTCATTCGAGCTTGTCACCTATAGAGGCCTTGCTCGCAGCTATAGAGAGGACTTACGGCACGTAAAGAAATCGGTCGTCGAGGAGATCGTTGAACAGTTTTTCAATGCATACTTTTCTCCGTCGGCGTCATCACGCGGGAATTGACATCCCGTGCCTTGCCGCCGTGACATCCCTCTCTTGATGTCTATGGAAAGTAGCCGCAGCCATTCAGCGCTAGCTTGCCTTTACGACAATCGCCTGCCCCGTTGGGAGCTCGATGATACCTTCCGGGCGGTTTTCAAAGAATTGATCAAAGGCCTTTCGGGCTCCAGGACAGAGTCCAGAGCCGTAGTCGTCACATATGATCATGCCATTCGCGCACACCCGATCGTAGAAGAAGGCAAGCGCGTCACGTGTCGGCTCGTATAGATCGACGTCAATATGGACCAGGGCGAAACGCCGGTCGGATACGCTGGAAAAGGTCTCTGGTATCCATCCCACATGAAAAGTGGTGTTGCTGAAGCCGGAAATATTCTCTCTGGCTATCTTCTCGTCGGTGCTGAGATCGCCGGACTTCCATGGCGTTCGGCCGTTTGGCTTGCGATCCTCTGCGGTTGGTTCGGAGAGGCCAGCGAACGAGTCGAAAAGGTGGTAGTGCCGTGGCCGAAGATCGCTCATCAGCATGAATATCGTCGACCGGCCTTGCCTTACGCCGCATTCGGCCACATCGCCATCGATACGCTCGATCGATCGCAAGCAGCTTTGCAGGACGAAAGCCCGGGGATCTGGAATCCCGCGGATGTTTTTGACCCGCTGCAGCGCCTTTCGGAAAAATGGCTGGTCCTTCCAGATCATATGACTGGAATAAACATAGAAGCCGTATTTGTCGGCCTGCTTCTGAGAAACCTTATACCAAGCCACGCCTCTGCGTTTCTTCGAAACAACAGCGCGTGCCATATCTCTTAATTTCATCGGTACCCAGCATTTTCGGTAGGTTCATAAAACGGGCGGAATCGAAAGCTCTGCCGGCATCAGACGCGGAATGAAGTCGAGTTCCGGCTGCAGGACATGGGCTTCTCGAGCGCGCAAGAAAGCACTTTCTGGTGCCCGCAATAAGGCGACGTCGAGGTTGGAACTTGCATGGGGTGCGACTCAAGATCACGGGCCACGTGCCTGGGCCGGTCCGGAAACAGTCAAACGCCCGGGCTGTCGGAGTTATCCTACTGCCCGGCCTGCGCTGCGCGCGCCGCGAGTGATGGCGCCTGCGGCAGACACCCATCGAAAAGCTCAGGCATCGCGCTTGGCGGCGGCAGGCAGCCCCATAACATCGATCGTGGCGGAGGAAGACCCAGGTTCAATGAAGCGGTAATCGAAAGGCTGGCTGGCGCATTCCTGCCATTCTCGGGCATGGCGCGGGTGCGCCAGGTATTGTTCAGTCGCAAATCGAGAGGTTCAGTCGACTGCCCCGACCAGAACATCGGGGTGTTCAAGTATCGCGACCCAGCGCCCGGTATGCGTGGACGATTGCCTTTTTAGAAATCTATATCCAGTTTCCGACCAAAGCTTCACGTCGTCGTTGAGGTTGTCGAGCACATAATCGCCTTTGTCGGTCTTGACCGTCAGCACTGCGTGCCCCTCGCCGTCTTTTTTTCTGACGACAGTGATCAGAAGGTTTGAGAGCGATATGCCCTCCAAATTGAGCATCTGACGCTTAAGCAGGACGTAGTCCTCGCAGTCGCCGATCGCGCCAACAGGATAGGACCAAAATTCCATCGTGCCGTGAACGGCAAAATCGCTCACGGGCTTGATCGATCTGTTCACGAGTTTGGTGACGGACGCGAGCTTATCTTCCATTCCACTGGTCATAAGAACCGGCGGGATCTTGCCTGATCGTATCCTGCATTCTGCGGTCTGCCTTCGGCAGAATTCCATGTAGCCAACTGGGATGGAGGTCCGCTGCCCGGTGGCCATGGCACCAGGTACTGCATCGGCCGAAGCTTTCTCCATCGGCGTCGCGGATATCATCAAGCCTATCAGTAGGCCGGCACACAGCCATGCCCGCGGTATCACCAATCCCATTCGCCCCGCCCAAGGTAACGACCCGAAACAATCTTTAACATCGCGTTACCATCTTTTCATGGGGACATCAACGCAGCCGACACACAATTTAAAGCTACGGTCGCGAACAATCATCAATGACCTGCTGGTGGGCGCTGCGGTCAATGCTGGAGAACTTCCATAACCACTTGGAAGATCATGACCTACGCGTGTTGTCGCATGACCACATCGGCGTATTTCTGTCATCGACGGCTCAAACGCGGACAGGGCGGCCGAGAAAAAAATTGTAGCCAAATTTGTCGAAGCAAAAAAGTCCAAGAGCTACGGGGCTCTCGCGTAGATTCGCATACATTCGGATACATTTCGATGGCGCTCGGGCAAATCTCTGCGACAGGCGTGGCGTAAGTTTCGATCGTGAGCAGGAAGCCTCGTCATAGTGACGGGACAGAAAGCCGACAGCGATTTCGCAAGCAGGAGTCAACTCCGCGCGAGGCCGATTGGCAGGTCTGCTCATTCCAAGAAAGGAAAATACGATGAACAAACTTGCAACGGCTTTCGCCCTCCTCGCCTTGTCGACGGGAGTCTCTCTCGCTGCCGCCCAAAATCCGGACCGCGATCCGACCCGCGGATTTGCTCCTGATGTCGACAAGGGCGAATTGACCTTAGACACCAATCATACGGCTTCCTTGCCGCCACCCGTGGTAGCCCCGAAAGAACAACGACCACAGCCCGGCAAGGTCCTCAGGGGTCGTGCACCATGGGCGGGTCGTTAATATACTGACCTTGTCCTCCCATGCAAAAAGTCCAACCACCCGCCATGCAACGAAGGGTGGTTGGACAGGGCGCTAGAAAATCCTGCAGCCATGGATGCATTGACCGTCTCTGGCGAGAGTATTGAATTGCGTCAGGTCGCGAACTCAGGAAAAAATCGTGGCGAGGCTTCGAGGGCCGCGTCTGCATCTGCGCCGCTGTCAATCGGCCGTCACGTCGGCCGCTGCCATCCCTTCCAGCGCCGCCGCGAACGGTTCCGCGTCAACCTGACCAAAGCGACCGGACTGTAGGCGATAAGTCCTTCCCCCTGCCCTGCTCCGGTCCTGAATGAGCCCATATCCCAGGTCAGAACTCCCACGAAGAGAACAACTCGAGACCGGTCGTGCCGAAGTCGCCCAAGTTCCGCGTCGCCAAGCTGGTCGCCATTCACTCTTGAGATTGCAGCAATCATGCCGTCGGGCGCCGACATCCCCCGGCCCTGCCGCATGGCGGTACTCAGGATTTCCCCATAGGCCTAATGGCGCTGGTCAGTGATCCGCCGCCAGCGAGATCGCAAGATGTATAGACAACCGGTCGCAACTGGTGTTCGTTTCCAATCCGATCGCATGCAATTTCGGAAAATGCAGGAATCGTGACTATGGACGCCGCTTCCTTGTTCGATCTGACGGGAAAAAAGGCGCTGGTGACGGGCGCCAGCCGCGGGATCGGCCAGGCTATGGCTGAGGCGCTTTCCGCGGCAGGTGCCGACGTTGCGGTGACCGCCCGCGACGAAGCGTCCCTTTTTGAGACGGCGGACCGAATTAGCGCTAACGGGCGAAGATCGCTTTGCCGGTCTCTCGACGTGCTCGACACCGATCGCATCCGCGTGGTGGTCGACGAGGCGGCGGATACCTTTGGCGGGCTCGACATCCTGGTCAACAACGCCGGCTATGAGCAAGTCCAGCCGTCGCTCGACGTGGACGAAGCGCTGTGGGACCGCATCGTATCGACCAATCTGAAGGGCGCCTTCTTCTGCGCGCAGGCTGCGGCGCGGCGGATGGCTGCCGACAGCAGCGGTGGCGCGATCATCAATCTTTGCTCGCTGACCTCCTATGTCGGCATTCCGACCGCGGCACCTTACGGCTCCTCGAAGTCTGGGCTTCTGGGCATGACGCGCGCGCTGGCCACGGAATGGGCATCGCTCGGCATCCGCGTCAATGCCATCGCTCCGGGGTATTTCCATACGGCGATGACGGATGCTTTTTATCAGGATCCCGACTGGCAGACGGCAATGCTGGCCAAGATACCGCAGCGGCGTTTCGGCACGATGGAGGATCTGGCCGGAGCCGTTGTATTCCTGGCGAGCGGGGCATCCGCCTATGTCACCGGGCATTGCCTCCCAGTTGACGGCGGCTATCTCGCATCCATCTGAGCGACTGAGGGCGGGTGCAACAAGAACCGTGTAGACCCACCTTGTATATGGTTGTATATACCACCTCGCAACGCTGGACGTCCTTGCATGCGGCCGGCGACAAAAAGGGGAACCACAATGCAGGAGCCTTTCCGGGCCGGAGCTTCGCGGGAAGCGGAAGGCGGCAGGGAAATTGCAGTCACAGTCCGCAACGTCGGGATGGACTTCGATGGGGTTCATGCCGTCAAGAATGCGTCCTTCGATCTACCGAAGGGCCGGTTCCTCACCATTCTGGGGCCTTCGGGGTCCGGCAAGACAACCCTCCTGCGCATGATCGCCGGATTCCAGACCCCGAGCAGCGGCGAGATCTTCATCAACGGTGAAGCGGTGAGCGCGGTGCCACCGCACAAGCGGTCGATCGGCATGGTCTTTCAGAGGCTTGCATTGTTTCCACATATGACGGCGGCTGAGAATGTCGCCTTCCCGCTGAAGATGCGTCGGCGCGATGCACGCACCATTCCCGAACGCGTCGAGCGATACCTCGCGCTGGTCCGGCTCGGAGGCTATGGCGGCAGGCGCATTCACGAACTTTCCGGCGGGCAGCAGCAACGCGTCGCGATCGCGCGGGCGCTGGTGTTCGAGCCCGACCTGCTGCTGCTCGACGAGCCGCTGGCTGCGCTCGACCGCAAGCTGCGCGAGGAAATGCAGCTCGAATTCCGCC
>NZ_RZSW01001190.1:0-448 GCF_003997375.1 Mesorhizobium sp. M5C.F.Ca.IN.020.29.1.1
CTCGATGCCGAGGCGCACCACGATGACTATGACAAGCCGATGGTCGTTCGCTGGCTCTGTCGGCTGCACCACAGGGCGGTACATAGGAAGGGTGGTGCCTGATGAGCGGAAACACCCGCCCCTTCACGATGGTCTCGCCAGAGCTTCACAACTCGCGGCGCTACCTATCGCTCGACGACAGCGGGAGGACATTGATGCACTACTACGTGAGCGGTCCGCACCAGACCAGTTGCGGCTGCTCCCAGATAAAGCCTGCCTATGCCGCCGCCGATCTCCTTTGGCCGGTGGAGAAGTACCTGGACTACCGCGGCAAGCTGTTCGATGCCGGCCTGATCGCCTTCGATGCCGCCACCGACGAAATCTATATCGAACGGTGGTTCAAGCATCACTGCAAAGGCAGTTGGAAATTCGGCAAAGGCCTGATGACCCAAATCTGTAAGATCGAGAG
>NZ_RZSW01001191.1:0-447 GCF_003997375.1 Mesorhizobium sp. M5C.F.Ca.IN.020.29.1.1
CAGCTCGCCGATCCAGCTTTCATGCGCGGCGGCAATCACAGCGAAAGCCTTCGAACCTTCCTCCGTCAACCGCACCATCGAGGTGCGGCGGTCGCCATTGCGCCGGGCGCGGGTAACCAGCCCTTCCGAAACCAGCCGGTCGACGATCCCGGTCACATTGCCGTTGGACACCAGCAGGAAGCGCGACAGGTCGCTCATCAACATGCCTTCCGGCGCGCGGTAGAGTGCCGCCATCACGTCGAAGCGCGGCAGCGTCGTGTTGAATTCCTGCCGCAGGCGCTCGCGCAGCTCGGCCTCGATGCTCCGCGAGGCGCGCAGCAGCCGCACCCACAGCCGCAGCCGATCCTTGCCGGGTCCGGACGGCGCGGGCAGGGGACCGGCTACCATGTCTCGCCTCCCGAGATCGAAATCGTCTGTCCGGTGATCGATTGGGCAGCATCGCCGCAC
>NZ_RZSW01001192.1:0-442 GCF_003997375.1 Mesorhizobium sp. M5C.F.Ca.IN.020.29.1.1
CGCCCAGACCATCGAGGGAAATGCCGGCGCCAACACTCTAAACGGCGGCGTCGGTGCCGACACCATGATCGGCCACGGCGGCAACGACGAATACTATGTCGACAATGCCGGCGACAAGGGGGTCGAGTCCTCTGGCCAAGGTCAAGACAGGGTGTGGACCTCTGTGAGCTATGCACTCTCAGCCGGCTCATCGATTGAAGTCCTTGGCACCACGAAGGACGCCGGCACCACGGCAATCAACCTGACCGGCAACGAGTCGGGCCAAACCATCCAGGGCAATGCCGGCGCCAACGTCATCAACGGCGGCGGCGGTGCCGATAAGTTGAGCGGTTTTGGCGGCAACGATGACTACTACGTCGATAATGCCGGCGACAAGGTGGTCGAGTCCTCTGGCCAAGGTCAAGACAGGGTGTGGGCTTCCGTGAGCTATGCTCTCTCGGCC